>JADGAE010000003.1 GCA_015232165.1 Nitrospirota bacterium | reverse complement strand
TCATGCTTGCCGGTGTTGTTTCTCTTGTCATGAAAGCCTTCTTTATGTAAGAAAAGAGAGCACCCCCTTGCAGGTGGTTCTAAAGGGGGTCAGGAGCGTCCTGGAGCGCAAGAAGTGGAGCCGCCCATTTCTTTCTTTTTTTGTTTTCTTACCATTGGATGCCTTGTTTTGTCAGGACGTCTTTTGCGTCTTTGGAGCCGAGCCTGGCTGCGACCTTGAAGTCGCTAACGGCCTGCAGGTCGTTTCCGGTGGTGTTGTGCAGGACAGCCCTGGTATAAAAGGCCTTTGGGTCTTTGGGGTCTAGGGCAATGGCCATGTCAATGTCCTCGATGGCCTGCTCAACAGCGTCGATGGCCTTGTACGCCAACCCACGAAATAGATACGCCATAGTGTACTTGGGATTAAGGTCAATGGCCACGTCGAAGTCATCAATGGCCTGCTGAACTTTATTGAGGTCATAGTAAAAAAAACCGCGGTAAAAGTATGCCACCGGCAGTCTTGGATTTAGCTCAATTGCATGGTTGTAGTCGTAGAGGGCCTGTTGGTTTTTGCCAAGCATCTTGTATGATGAGCCGCGATTTACGTATGCCTCGGTATATTCCGGGTTTAACGCGATGGCCTTGTCAAGGGCATCTATTGATGCCTGATACTCTCCCTCAACGAATAGCCTCCTGCCCCTTTCAAACCAATCATCCGCCGTTAGCATCTCCGCCCTGTTGTGTGATGCCGTGGATGCCGTAGGGGATGGTTCAACTATAGGCTCCGGGGGTTCCGTCCGTCGCTGAGGAGGCGCAACAAAGGAGTTTTCAATTGATTTGTCTTTCTTGAATTCATAGTATACACCAACGATATTAAATGTAAACAGTAGCGTCACAAGCACAAACAAGGCAACAAACATCCCCATTCTGTTGTCATTGACCCGTCCATGTGAGACGACAAGTCTGAGTTTGTCGTCCCACATGGTTTTCTTGTCCCTCAATAGTATCAGGTAGGCCATGAAGTTGCTGAGGAAACACAACCCCGGTATCCCCATAGCCTGTCCCATAAACCATATGGACATACCACGCTTAAAGAACACATTGAATCCAGGTATGGAGCCATCCACCGCACGGACCCTTATGCGCAGGATCGCCTTGCCCGGCGTGGTGCCAAAGGTGGACATCACAACGGCCTCAATCACAAACCACAGTGGAAGGGTCACGCCTATCAGTATCATCGGGTTTGCCTTCTTTGCCAGTTCCGGGGAGAGCATCACCATTGAAAAAAACACCAGGATGCCAATTACAATCAGGTCAAAGTACCTCGCCCAAAGCCGAAACCACGGTCTGGGCTCAAGGCTGTAGGGTTTGGCATCGTCTGTTGGTGTTTTACGTGGAGAGGGTTTTTCCTGTTGTTTTTTTTGAGTTTTGGGGTCGTCAGTGTGTGAGGTTTTTGTTTCCTTGCCTGTTGATGAAGCCTGGTCTGTTGTCTTATAGGCATTATGTGCAGAGCTGTAGGCATCAGCGGTTTCAGGGGTTGGTTTAGCGTTTTTTTTCGAGGCAGTAAGGTGTTCATTTATGGCGCTGTATGCGATGTTTATTTCGGTCAACTTGGCCTCGGCCTTTTTTTGCAATGCGGGGTCGTGGGTAAAGCGGTCTGGGTGCCACACCTTTGCCAGGTCGCGGTAGGCGTGTTTTACCTCCTCCATGGAGGCATCAACACCTAATCCGAGGGTCTGATAGTGACTCTTAATGTCTTTCATGCCATGAGGTCTCAGTTAGTAAGTCTCTGCCTATCATCATTATATACAAGATAGGGCAGGAGTACCCCCCTCCTTTAACAATAACTAGGGATGTCCCATGTTATTTCTACACACGGTGTCATGAAACTTCTCAAACATTGTATCAGGGGCGATGTTCATCAGCGGAGATGGCTCTTTTGAGATGGAGTCTTTACCGTGTTTTGGTTTAATATGGGCTTGAATGAACCTGATAGTCCTCTTGGTGCAGTTTATTTCATTAAGATAACGAGATTCTATCACCTTTGCATGACCCTCTGGAAATACCTGAGTGGTCCAGAACCTGACGGTGCTTTTGTCCGTATAAGCAACCGTCAGCGAGTCATAGTAAAACTTGACCTCTTCCGCTACCCCTATGAATTTCCACCGTGCCTCCAATGCCATTGAGTTACACGCAAACAGGACAACGCCCACGGCCACGACATAGTTGATCATGAAAAAGAGACGGTGGCGCTGCCACCAGGTTCTGCCACCCCCGATGCTGCCATACTTGCACGTGGTTCCGTAATGCTCAACCGTAATATTCATCTAAATAACTGTTGACTACCAACTACGCATACATCATTGGTATGGATTTGGACCGATAATCTTCTCTATGAGTTCGAAGTTGGCTCCTTGCACGAGCTGGCCGTTGACTATCAACGTTGGGGTTGATGTCACGCCTGCGGAATCGGCCATTTTCTTGTGTTCTTCGAGGAGTTGTTCGGCTTGAGGTCCCTTGCACGTGGGGAGCTTTTCCTTGTCGTACTTGCCGCTCATGACATCTTCAAGGGCCTTTGCCTGGTTTTTTGAGCATAGGATGAACTTTGATTTTTCCTGCGCCTGAGGGTGTATCTGGGTCAGCGGAAACAGAAAGACATATCTTGTGACATCCTTTCTCTTGGCCATGTAATCGGACAACTTTCTGCAATATGGACAATCCGGGTCAGTGAATTCAACGACAATGTTTTTTCCCATGCCAATTCTTACGGCCTTGTCAATTAGAATATTGACTTGTTTTGACTGTCCTGCTGCAGGTGCATTATCATTTGCCGCAGGTTGTGCCACCGCCTGTGTCAAAGTAAGCAAGGTCGTCCACAAAACCAGTATAGTTATGGTTTGAAACCTCCTTATAACTGTTAGTCCCTTGTTGTTCACTTATACAATCCTCCTTTATTTTGTTTTTTTCATTGCCGTAATTAGTATATAGTGTTGGGTGCCGGCAGGTCAAGCTATTTCACAGGGGAATAAATTTTTCATGGGTGACAAGTGGTAACCAAAATGCATATAAAGGGGTCAAGGGGGTCAGCGACCCCCTGCTCAGTGGGGGGGCTGGCCCCCTTGCAGGGGGTTCTGAAGGGGGCGCGGTAACGTCGCTATGCGAGCGGAGTCGCCCCTTTCTTTTCCTCCGGTCAAATGCGATTGTCCTGAGCTATTTCAAGGAATTGAGATTACGTTTAGCGCCGCTGTGGTTAGGGTCGATTTTTAGGGCTGCTGTAAACTCTGCTCTGGCTTGGTCTACCTTCCCTTGGAAGCCCAGACAGAGACCGAGATTATTGTGGGCGTCGGCGTAATCAGGGCGTATGCTAATGGCCGTGCTTATTTCGTTGAGGGCTTCATCTATCTTGCCTTGCTTACCGAGGATTACCCCCAGGTTGTTGTGAGCATCGGCGTAGTCGGGGTTGAGTTTTATTGCCATAGAGTATTGTATGGCAGCCTCATCCAGGTTGCCCTGGTTTTCGTGCATTAGGCCAAGTCTGAAATACACCGTAGGGTCTTTTATCTCTTTGGTGTTAGCCTGTAAGGCGGTCTGGCAGGTCAGGGCAGCATCCGTTTCACGGCCAAGCCTCTTATAGGCATCGCACATCTTTATATGGATGGCGGCATTGTTTTTCCCGAGTCTTAGAGCTTTTTTATACTCACCAAGGGCATCCTGCAGCTTACCTTGTTGCATGTAGGCATCGCCTATGTCTACGTATATCCGTTCATGGTCGGGGTTGAGACTGACCACATAACGCCATTGTCTGAGGGCGTCTTCTATACGGTCCTGTGCGGCATAAATCGTACCGAGATAGTAGCGCGGATCAACAAAATTGTTGTCAATTGCAATGGCCGTCTTAAATTCATCAAGTGCTTCATTTAATAATTTTTGCTGTACGTACACCAAACCAAGACGGGTATGGATGTCGGCGTTATTGGGTTCGTAGAGCAAGACCTCTTTTAGTTCTCTTGTTGCCTCGACATATCTTTTGGTCCGTGTGTAAGCAGATGCCAGGTTTGTTTGCGTCGTTGTGTAGTGTGTAAGACCGGCTCTTGTATTTAGGCTCTTTGCCTGCTGAAATGCGGAGATAGCCTTGTTAAATTCCCCTGCATCCATGTATGCGGAGCCGAGGTTTATGTTGGCAAAGATGCTTGTAGGTACTTTCCTGACGTTGTCTTCATAGAGTGTGACCTCGGATTGCCATACACTGTTTCTCTTGTATGTAGCAATGGCAAATGCAAGGGATATCGTGAGCATTGGAAGCATAAAATAAACCGTCAATTTCTTGGGTTTTATGGTTCGCACAACAATAGATAACGCCGTGACTATGGCAATGAAAAACCCAATGGATGCCAGATACACCCTGTACTCCATCAGTTGCCAGTTAGAAAGTGGAATTATACTTGACTGTGGTGCTATGGTAATGAAGAACCACAATATTGCAAAGGATATAAAAAGTATATCTCTATGCTTGGTGTTACGTGTCTTGTTGGCAAGATAGTACATGTATATGGCAGAGGCAAATATAGCACAGAGGACAATAAAAGATATGTAGACACGAGGCTCCCAAAATGAAAATGATACAGGATAGTCGTAGATAAGTGTTAGATTTACCGGAATAAACAACATTCTTATGTAGGTAATTATTACTCTGAATTGTGTAAAGAGGTTTTGCCATCGGTCTAGGACAATTACTCCGATATCCTGTTTGCTGAACATAATATCATCTATGTTATAACCATCCGGTGTTGCTAAATATCCACTGGAAAAAAAGATGATATAGGGTATAATAACATAAAAAGGGAGACATTGTAATAAACGTTTCAAGGGTTTTCCCGAAAAAAACATGAATTCAACCAGCGTAATGATAACAGGTAAGGTAATGGTTATCTGTTTTGTATTTGCCGCAATAAATGCCGACATAAACACTATAACGTAAAATGATATTGACCGTATATTTATACTCACGGTTTTATTTTTATACCTTAACGAAAGAGATTCATGTCGATTTTGCTCAATGTCTAACAATCGCCACTTTATATAAAAAATCAACGTAAGCAGATAGAACAATGTAGCAAGGGAGGCATATCTTTGGATAATCAGCGTCACGGCTTGCAGTTGTAGGGGATGGCTTACAAACAGAGCGGATGTGCAAAAAGCGACATGGTGTCTCGGTATTTCTACGTCATTGGAGTAATCGTTATACAATGGATTCTGCGTCCTGAAGAGATAAACGATCAGGCAATAGAGCAAAATGGCGTTAGATATATGTATGGCTATATTGACGGCATGGTATCCATGGACACTATGGCCATGTGTCTTATAGTTCATAAATAATAAGAGATTGGCTGTATATCTTGCACCAAAGACATTCCAGGGGTCAAAGTTGTTTGATACTATGGCTGGTATTTGGCAGTCATCAAACAAGAACGGGATTTGCAAGCTATTTGAGTATGAAAGGCAGCCCAATATAACAATTATAAATATATGAAAGGCAGGTTTGTTGGGTATGTCTTTATATTTCATCAGTGGATCAAATAACGTTTGCTTATCAACAAGCGTTTAATCCTTACAATTAGTGCTTTCTTTGAAGTTCTGCGAGGCGTCATCCCATATGTAGCATTTGAGGGCACTTACGAGTCCCAATTTTACGGAGACCACCACTTGCAGTGCTTGTGGCCATTGTGGTTCTCCAAACACGGTTTGAGCTGCGACGTCCTCCTCTGAGAAGTAGGCGTCATGGTCGGGGTGTGAGTGATAGAAGGCCATCACGTCTTGGTCATTTTGAAGGGCCCGTGATATTATGAGGTTTGCCTCTTTTGGGTCGATTGTGTATGCGATGCGGGCAGTGCGGGGGTATCGTAGCGGGTCTTGTTGGTGTAGGAGGTCCTGGATATTTTGGCAGGCGTGTGCCACTTGCTGCTCTGCCTTTCCGGTGACGATCCCGCAGCACTCGTCAGGATATGTTTGGATTGCGTGATTGTAGATAAACCGGAGGGTTTCCTTGTTTAACTTCATTCAGATCACGTGACTGAGATATCTATCGCCGCCGTCGGGGAAGACAACCACGATGACGCCTTCCGTCAACGTCTTGGCATATGCAACCGCACCTGCCAGGGCCGCCCCCGAGGAGTGTCCCACGGTCAGCCCCTCGAATCGGACGAGGCGTTTGACCCAGTCGTAGGCATCATCGGTGTTGACAAAGATCGTCTCATCAGGGAAACCCAGGTCGTATATACCCGGCACTATGGAGCTTGCCATGTGTTTCAGGCCCTCGATGCCGTGCATGGCGTCATCCGGTTGGATTGCTATGACCCTTATGTCGGGGTTAAATTCCTTAAGTGCCTTCCCCGTGCCGGTGATGGTTCCGCCGGTACCCACGGAGGCTATGAGGTGGGTGATACGGCCCTTTGTCTGTTGTATGATCTCGGGACCGGTAGTCAGATAATGTGCCTTCCAGTTGGAGGGGTTGTTGTACTGGTCCGGCATGTAGTAGGTGTCAGGGGCGTCGCTGTAGAGTTTTCTGGCATATCTGATGGCACCGTCCGAGCCTTCAAACGGGCTTGAATATACGATCTCTGCCCCGAAGGCCGATATGATCTTTTTCCTCTCCAGCGATGCGTTTTTGGGGATGACTATCTTGACCCTGTAGCCGGAGACTGCACCTATCATGGCGTATGCTATTCCGGTATTGCCTGATGTTGAGTCTATGATCGTCTTATCGTGTGTCAGGATACCGGCAGTCTCGGCGTCTTTTATCATCCTGTATGCCGCGCGGTCCTTGACGGAGCGGCCGGGGTTGTACATCTCGAGTTTTGCGTAGATGCTGACGCCATCGGGCAGTTCCCTGTTTACGCCCTCAAGCAGTAACAGGGGTGTGTCACCTATGGTTGCAAGTATGTTGTCGTAAACTGTCTTAGTATGTTCGCTCATATGTCATCAAAGAGCCTGGTGCTGAGGTAGCGTTCTGCGGTATCGGGCAGGACTGTGAGCACCGTCTTGTCTCTTCCAAGTCTCCGTGCCATGATACAACTGACAAAGTAGTTGGCCCCCGAGGATATGCCGCATAGGATTCCCTCGTTTCTGATGAGTCTTCTGGTATACTGATAGGCGTCTTCATTGGAGACCTGTATTATTTCGTCAATTACGTCGCGCTCAAGCACATCGGGTACAAAGCCGGCACCAATGCCCTGGATTTCGTGATGTCCTTGTGGTTGTCCGCTTAAGACGGCGCTTGCAAGTGGCTCAACGGCCACGATCTTTGTCCCGGCCACACTCTTTAGCACCCGGCCAACACCGCTGATGGTGCCGCCGGTTCCAACTCCGGCAACAAAGGCATCGATTGTGTCAACTTGGCTTATTATCTCCCGTGCCGTTGTCTTTCTGTGTATCTCCGGGTTGGCCTGGTTTTTAAACTGGTTTGGCTGGAAGTATCCCATTGATTTGGCAAGTTCGTTTGCCTTTTCCACTGCCAGGTTCATATCGCTTCCCGGGGTAAGGATCAATTCTGCTCCAAATGCCTTTAACATAGTTCTGCGCTCAAGTGTCATGGTTTCCGGCATGGTCAGGACGAGCTTATAGCCTTTAATGGCACAGACAAAGGCAAGCCCTATGCCGGTATTACCGGATGTTGGTTCAATCACGGTATCTCCAGGTTTTATAAGCATCTCCGCCTCGGCGGTTTCGATCATGGCCTTGCAAATCCTGTCTTTTATTGAGCTGCAGGGGTTAAAGAACTCCACCTTTGCGTATATGGCGGCAGCCCCGCCACCGGTGTTCTTGCCCTCACCGTCGACGCCACATCCACTGCTACAACCACCACCATCGGTTTCTGGTCCTTTTAATCTCACAATTGGAGTGTTGCCAATGAGGGCAAGGACGGACTTGACCGGTTCTGAATAGACAGTCGTTTTCATAAGCTATTGTCGTCTTTTTTAGTGTTGAAAACCTGATATGCGTCTATTTTATCTGCCAACTGCTGTTAGCGCCAACGGTGGCAGGTGAGCCCCCTGATGAGATATAGGCACCATCCATGAGCCATATGTAGACCTCTCCAGTGGAGGTATTGAACCAGAGCATGTCGGCCTTATTGTCATTATTGAAGTCGTTTACGGCCTTGAGTTGCCAGTTGGGGTCCGTCATAACTGCCGGAGGTCCGCCGCCGATTATGGTTGCACCGTCTATTAGCCAGATGTAGAGTTGGCCGCTCGTGGAGTCCTGCCACAGGATGTCACTCCTGCCGTCGGCATTGAAGTCAGCCGTCGTCCTGATCTGCCATGCCGAACCGGCAACCGTAGCGAGGTTACCGATAGAAGATATCTTTGCGCCATCCATAGACCAGATTGCCAGTTGTCCGGTTGCGGTATTCTGCCACAGGACATCAGCCTTGTCATTGCCATTGAAGTCTTCCGATGCCTTGATCTGCCACTGTGAGCTGACTGTACCCAGTGAGGCGGTACGGACTATGCTAGTTCCGTCTATAAACCAGATGCCGACCTCACCCGATACGGAGTTCTGCCAAAGTATATCGGTATTGCCGTCACCGTCAAAGTCGGCAAAGCCTTTGATCTGCCAGCTTTGATCGCCGAGCGTAGCCAGATTTCCGACACTTTGAATCTTTGCGCCATCCATAAACCAGATTATCAGTTGTCCGGTTGCGGTATTTTGCCACAGGACATCGGTCATCCTGTCGGCGTTGAAATCGCCCTTGCCTCTGTATTGCCAGTTAGGGTCACTGACCGTAGCCGGGGTGTCTCCACTGTAGAAATCCGTGCCGTTGATAAGCCAGACGTAGAGCTGACCGGTTGCTGTATTTTGCCACAGGATGTCACTATTGCCATCGGCATTGAAGTCAGACCGATAGAGTTTGAAACGTATCTTGGCTACAAATGCATCTATTGCCAGATCGGTATCTTTAACCGGAGGAGTGAAATTCGGTTGCATTGAACGAGTAACGGGGAAGTTGGTTGAGGCAGTGTGTCCGCAGAGATAGGCATCTCCACTTTGGTCTACGGTTATGGCTGTTGCCTTATCGTCGGCGCTGCCACCCAAACATGTAGAGAAGTGCAGGTTGTATGAGTCGGTGGTTATGGTGAATCTTGCCATAAAGGCGTCGTAAAAGCCGCCGTTGGTTTTTTGGTAGGGATTCAGTGTTGGAAAGTCTGTTGATGCCGTCTCTCCTGTCACGGAGATATTGCCGTTCTTATCTGCGGCAATTGCGTTTGCTGCATCAATATTGCTGCCACCTAAGTATGTCGAATAGCTCAACGTCAGACCGGATGAGGCGAGTTTTGTTACAAAGGCGTCTGTCATACCTTTGAGTGCACCTTGTGTGGCTGTGGCTGTGACAGGGAAGTTAGTTGAGGCAGTGGAGCCTGTTATGTAGACGTTACTGTTTGTATCCACGGCTATTCCTTTGGCACGGTCACTGCCATTTCCTCCTACGTAGGTGGAGAACAATGGTGAGCCGGTTGCGCTGAGTTTTGTTACAAAGGCGTCGTATGTGCCTCCGCCATGGACAGCCTGGAACGGGCCGGAGGTAGTGGGAAAATTAGTTGACGAGGTAAAACCTGTTATATATGCGCTACCGTTTGAATCTACGGCAATGCTGGTGGCTTCGTCTTCCGCGGTTCCTCCAAGGTATGTAGAGTATGGGATATAGGTGCCGGAGGTGCTGAATTTTGTTACGAAGGCGTCATTGTATCCGGCAATATCTGATTGATATGCGTTATTGACAGGGAGATCGGTTGAATATGTATATCCGGTTATATAGGCATTACCTCCCGAGTCTACGGCTATAGCGTTGGCTTCATCATTGCCGGAACCACCGAAGTATGTAGAGTACATTAAGGAGGTTCCGTCTGAGCTTAGTTTTGCGACAAAGGCATCAACCCATCCATGCAAGGAGGTTTGAAACGGGTTTACTATTGGAAAGTCCTGAGAGTATGTGGAACCGGTTATGTAGGTGTTGGCGTTGGTGTCCACGGTTATACCTTTTGCCTCATCGTCACGATTGCCGCCTATATAGGTAGAGTAGATGAGAGATGAGCCGTCTCTGCTGAATTTTGAGACAAATGCGTCATAGTAATCGCCGTTATAGCTGTTATGGTATTGGTTGACGATTGGAAAGTCAAGGGATATGGTTTTACCGGTTACATAGGCGTATCCGAGGGTATCCACGGCTATTGCGAGGGCTTGATCGCCGCTGCTGCCGCCCAGGTAGGTTGAGTATTGGAGTACGGGGTCTATGACGAGCGGAAGTCTCTTGTTGTAGTCATCCACCTTGAAGCTTATGGTAATTGTTTTTGTGTGATTGTTTTTTATAACGTAGGTTCCGTTTACGGGTTTTTTTCCACCGTCAATTTCCTGATATATCCGTGGTTTACGCATCAACATCTCACCGCCGTGTGTTCTCATGACGATATCTCCGCTGTTGTTTATTTTTACACTAATAGTGCCATTGATCTTGAGGGCAATCTTTTTCAGGTCTGCCATGGGCTGTACGACAAAGTCGTACTCTATTTCCTGTTGGTTTCCGTATAGCACGAGGTCTATTCCCGGATACAGGCCGGTATATTTAATACGTCTGTAGGCAGTTACGTTACTTAGCCATTTTTCTTCAGAGCTTCCGATGAGGTAATTGGATTTTCCCTCAAGCGCATCAAGCGCCGTTAGTTCAGGTAGTTTAACATTACCGGCAAATTTTATACTTACGACATCAACTTTATGTTTTTTTGCCGGATTTGTGTTTTGATGGTTTCTTTTATTATTCGTTGTTTTTTCCATTGAAGGGATCAATGCCATAACAATGCCGTCTGATTTCAGGAACATCGTATAGCCCTGTCCTCTGGCGACATAATTATACGACGGTAGTGTTTGACCCTCATTTTGTTCAAAACGCACGGGTAATTTACCGTAATTATCAACAATCCTAGCATTCAACGGTGTCATGTCATTTGTCGTGCCGATAGAAGCCTCCAATATTGATCCCTGTACTATAGTCACCGATAGAACAAATGACATCACCCAAAGAATAACCAAACATCTTCCGTTTTTAGTTGTCATATAACCTCCTTTAGCGTTTATATAATAGTCTTATCAATTACGTTGATGGGAAATGTTAGCATTTATTATGAACAAATAGCAATACTATAAATATGTCATTAAGTTTATTCACGGGCAATTTTTTTTAAAGGAGTGTCATCAGGTAGATTAGATAGTTTGAAATGGGTGAATTTGGTTACCACTCAAAGCTCTGGATGACTATAACCCCCCTATTTGATGCATACGTTAAGAAATCCGCCGTGGCGAAGTGGGTTATCAGGATGCTTACAATGTCGAAGTCCTTGTATTTAAGGCGCACGGCCTCTACGTTCCTTTCCAGTTGGTGAAACACCTTCGTCATTTGTTGTTGGGACCCCTGGAGTCTGAGCTTTGCCTCTCCGACGATTAACACCGGTCTGCCATGTTTTGTACCCTTACCGAGTATATTTATCTCGCAATCTTTTTTAACCTCCGCCCTGATAAGTCTCTCCGACATCTCGATCCCGTACTTGTCCTTCAGAAACCTTGGCAATTCCCTATATGCCTCATTTTCAAGGGCGTAGCTTACGCTCTTTGACAGACCACCGATATCGCGTCTAATCGAGGCTACGTCGGTCTTTAATGTGCCTACGTCGGTCTTTAATGTGCCTACATCGGTCTTTAATGTGCCTACATCGGTCTTTAATGTGCCTATATCCTTTGCCATCCTGTCCTGTTTCTGCATCATCTCATGTTGATTACGCGCTAACTCAATAAACATAGCCTTAAGCTCAACAAACATCTCCTTAAACGCTTCGAACTCGTTTCTGCCGACATTACCATTATTGTTGTCTTTCGTCATATCCTTATTTTTCATTGTACGACATCCTTTTTTTATCTTTCTGGAGTATTGGGCTTGTAAGTGTTTTTGACATATATTAATATGCCTGCCACTCATAGCTCTGGACGACTATAACCCCTCTCTTTGCCGCCTCCTCCAAGAAGTCAGCCGTGGCGAAGTGGGTTATTAGTATGCGCACGATTTCTTTGGTGCTCCCGTTTGAAGTCGACTCTTTGACATGCTTGCATTGAATACGCACTGTCTCTACGTTACTCTCCAGTTGGTCAAACACATCAGCCATTTGCAAGTTGTCCGACGTACCTGTTGTATAGTATCCCTGGAGCTTGAGCTTTGCCTCTCCGACTATTAACACCGGTTTACCATGCCTTGTGCCCTCACCGAGTATGTTTATCTCGCAATCTTTCCTGATCTCAGTCCTGATAAGGCTAGTCAATATCTCGATCCCGTACTTAGTCTTCAAAAACTTGGGCAACTCTCTATATGCCTCATTTTCGAGGGCATAACTTACACTCCTTGACAGACCGCCAACTTCACGTCTAATCGAGGTTATATCATTACCCATCCTCTTTTGCTCTTCACCCATCTTCTTTTGCTCTTCACCCATCTTCTTTAGCTCTTCACCCATCTTCTTTAGCTCTTCACCCATCCTCTTTTGCTCTTCACCCATCTTCTTTAGCTCTTCACCCATCTTCTCCTGCTCATTACCTATTCTCCGAATCTCAAAGAGTACCTCCGCAAACATCTCCTTAAGTTCATTGAACTCGCCTCTGCTGACATTACCATTATTGCCGCTCTTCGTTACATCCTTCTTTTTCATTGTCTACCATCCTTTTTTTGGTGCTGCATGTTACCGCCGCATAAACAAACTGTTGCCGGTATTCTTGATATTAACATGTATTTAGGTGCGTTTGCAATACAAAGGGGGCGCATAAGAAAGTCATGGGTAATGGATTCCTATAAGGATACGGGTTGTTGTTTGTTAAGAAAAGGCGGAGGGGCTTACCGAGGCATGTTTGCCATGCACTCGGTAAGCCCCTTGCCGTTAATTCAAGACTGAGCTAATTACTTAGCCGGCCAAGAAAGTGTTTACTGTATTACCCATTCACCTGGAACTACGCCGCTGCTAACATTAGAGGTAATTGTAGAGCCGGTCATAAGCCATGTAATGAGTGTGCCATTGGTATTCTGCCAAATCATATCAACGGTTGTACCGCTGTTGAACTTACCAAGGCCTTTAAATACCCAGTCTGAAGTCAGAGAGCCAACGACACTTAGCGGTGTTCCTACTGTTGCACCAGTCATTGGCCACATTGCTACCTGTCCGGTTGTGTTATTCTGCCACAGTATGCTTGCATTTGCTCCACCGTCGAAGGCACCTGCGCCTTTATATGTCCATTCCGAACCAAGCGTGGATACTGAAGCGTTGGTGTTTATAGTGCTTCCGTTCATTATCCACATCTGGATAGCTCCGCTGCTTGGATTCTGCCACAGGATGTCATCCGTGCCATTACCATTAAAGTCAGCGATACCCTTGAATTGCCATGTTGAAGGCATCGATTTAACCACCTCGGCGGTTGTTGTTATCGCATTACCGCTCATATGCCACATAGCCACAGAGCCTGTAGTGGTATTCTGCCAGAACACGTCTTGTTTCTTGCCGGTTCCAACGAAATCGCCTACTCCAAGCAGATTCCATTCAGAGGGGTTTAATACTACAGCCGCACCGCTTAGAGTTATAGCCGAAGGTGTTGTGGACATACCATCGGAGGAGGCTATCCATACTGCCAGTTCGCCAGTGGTTGAGTTTTGGAAGATGATATCTGCCTTACCGTCACCACTAACATCGGCAATAGCCTTTATCGTCCAGCTGGCAGGAGCAATTCCATATGAGGAGGTGGTTGCGTATTTGCCGCTAGCGGTATCCATAAACCATACTGCTACCTGGTTTGTTGAACTGCTGCGCCACAGTATGTCGCTGACTCCGTCGCCATTGAAATCGCCCTTGTAGATTATCCCGTAGCTTGTCGAAATACCTGAGAACGTTGCAACAACGGCGTGGTTTGATGCTATGCTGTTGATTGTGTACGTCAGGTTTGGACTTGTCCCTGTTACACTACTGGTTACGTTAGCGCCGTTATCGGTGAGCTTTAGGAGCTGCTGACCCGAACCGGGGGTGATTGTGCATACAACGGTGCTTCCTGATGTTGCGGTAGTCGGTGTGCAAGAGATTGTACCCGTACCGGCATCAACAGAGGCTGTTATACCGTAGCTTGTCAGGAACATTACGACGACCGTGTGATTTGCCGATACATTGCTGATCGTATAGGTGTATGTTACACCGGCATCTGTTGTTGTTAATGAGGATTTCATCTCCGTGCCGTTGTCAGTCAGACTCAGTATGCCCTGTCCTGCGCTTGGTGTTATCGTGCAGGTAGCGGACTGTCCACTAAGAACGGTTGAAGGTGAGCAGGTGATAGTACCGCCAGTGCCAGTCACGGATGCTGTTATCTTGTAGGCTGCTCCGAAGGCCACTGTTACCGTGCGGTTTGCCGTTACGGCTGTGGTTGTGTAGGTGTACTTGGTGCCATCCCAGGTTGCCGTAGCGGATGCCAGGCCGTCAGTTCCGCCGTCGTCAAGCGACTGTAGTGCGTATCCGGCGCTTGGTGTGATTGTACATGAAGAGGTTGTTCCGGATGCAACTGGGCTCAGACAAGAGATCGTACCGTTACTGCCGGTTACCGTACCCGTTACTGTGTAAGATGCTGCGAATGTAGCTACGATGGTGTGAGCCTGGGTTACGTTTGTGAGTGTGTATGTGGTTCCGCCCACTACGCTGCTAAATACGCTGGTTCCGTTATCCGTTAGGGTTGCCAGGGCGTATCCTGAGTTTGGTGCAGCCGTACAAACGGAGGTGCCTCCACTTGCAACGCTGCTTGGGCTGCAGGATATCGTACCGTTACCACCAGATGCACTTGCCGTAATGGCATAAGCTGCATCATATGATACCGACAAGGTGTGGTCTTCCAGTATATTACTCATTGTGTAGGTGGTTCCACCGGAGAGAGAGCTCAACTTGTCAATACCGTTGTCGGTAAATGTCTTAACGGCAAAACCTGACGCGAGGGTTATCTGACAGCTCTGAGTGGTGAGAGCGTTAAACTGTGATCCTGCGACAGTACCACAACCTGCCGAGTAAGCGCTTGCCCTGTCGGTGCCTGAGACTGCGTACTTGATCGTAAACTGTCTGATCGTAAAGCTTCCGGCTACGATATGCGACGCACTTACATTGGATAGTGTGTATGTTTGTGTAGATGTTGCATCACCCGTGGGTGTTACGGCCACTCCGTTATCCAGCAGACCACTGGATGAAGCCGTCTTGTATCCGCTGGCAGGCGTTATAGTACATGTAGAGGAGGAGGTGCTGCCGCTAACGCTTGACGGTGAACATGACACCGTGCCATATGCCGAATTATTTGTTGTACCTGTGATGTTGAACTGTCCGCTACGCACCATCAGGAACCTTGCGCTTGTGGTTGTATTATCAGATGCCACTGCTGTATTTAGCAGACCGCCGGCCGATAAATCTACGACATACCTATAGTCGGGGGAAAGATCATTTGCAGTAGACGTCCAATAGTTCATAGGTAAAGAAACAGAGCTTTCAAACCCTGCAGTGCTCAACCATGAGGTTTGAGAATCCTGCCCAAAGTTCATGAGGCTCATCATCTCGTTTACGTTAGGCATTCTCCAATCCGTATAACCGCAATAACCGGTGCCGTTTGTAGTAGCTATAGCCGCCATTGCAGGATGCCAATAACCATATGAACCGGCAGAAGAGTTGGCACCAACTGTTGCTGAAATATCACTGCCTGACCACACAAGACCTGTATAGCTATCTGTTATACACTTCTTTGAATCACTTGCAGTTACCGAGCTAAACCTGGTTGTAGGTGCTGCCAAACCCTGCAGTTTCTCGCCATCCTGACCGGTGCCGGAGCATGAAATTTCGCTACCTGCTGCATTATAGCATTTGGTCTGACCCGTCAACGGTAAGACTGTTGTTGTGCCGCTTACCGGGATCAGAAGTGCCGTGCTGGCCTTTGCAGTAGATACATTCTTGTTGGTTGCCATGTTAACAACCCAGGCATTTGCCTTGGCCGTTGACGAACTATTGTCACTGGTTGACGACCAGTATGACCCGCTGGTGAATCCACTAAACGGGGTGTTTAATGTATTTCCCGTTCCGCCGCTTCCCGTTAACCAACTTGTATTGACGGTGGAAGCGCTATAAGTACCGGCCGAAGTCCAGTCATCGTTGGTGCTTACAGTCTCGCCATGTCCTCTGTTCATAAGAGACATCAGTTCAACAATATTTGGAAGTCTCCATGTAGTAACGCCAAGATATCCGGAACTGCTGTATGCGTTGAGGTAACCTATGTACAACAGTGCGTTACTCCAGTTCATCCCGTTTGCAGGCGTGAGAGCGGTAAGGCCCGGCAAAGCGGTTGGGTCCGCAGGCCAAACCAACGCCGTGGTATTATCCACTATCGTACCGGCAGTTGATCCGCTGGTAACAAGTGAAAACCTTGACTTATTCCAGAACACACCGGTTCTGTAATAGCCATCCTCATCGTTATATGTGGCAGCAGTAGTGGAAGTACCTTTACATATCTCAGGTCCACCCGTGCCGCTGAAACATACCTTTTGACCTGTCTGCAACGGTGTTGCCGTAGCAGCCAATGCTACTGCAGGCACAAACATCAACAACAGTGCGATAGCAAGCAAATAGCTTACTTTTCTCATTTGATTCCTCCTTATTTTTTCATATTCCCTTGCACAATCAATCGTACAGGGCGTAAACAACATCAACATACACTATTCAAACACACTCTCTCAACTGTCCAAATATACTCTAAACACTCTTTCCAAAAACATTGCCTCGTCTCTTACTTTACTTTAACCATTTAGCTACTATCCATCTCTTACCTCCATTAATCTTTGCTTTTAACCTAAACGACTATAGCTAATATCAAAACATAGCCTTCATCCCTTGCAAGCATTCCGTTAATAGAATACTAACATCACCTCCTCATATGCAAATCCCTCATCACAGAACAGATAAACATATAATCCATCATAGCAGCCCATTCTATCTCTACCACTCTTCTCCATTCCTAAGATGTCCATTCATATCACTCTACCCTAAGTATAAAGACTACAAACTTTAAAAGTCAACAAAAAATTTACACTATATAAAATTTCCTAACCTTACTGTTTCAGATACAACCCATAGAGGACATGATAACCTATTGTTTACACGTAAGTCAAGAGATTTTTTTAATGTTCATCGGTTGTTGCAAATGCAGCGTAACCACTTTTAAAATGATGATCCGATTATCACCCTTACATTGTGCTAGTTCAACTACAGGTTTATACATCAAAAGTTTTTTATCAACAGAGCCCTTGTAGTATTATCAGTCAAAAACGATCAATATACAGATTAAAAGTATTACTTTAGCTTTTTATGTCGTTTTTTCTTGATAAATATATGTTTGTTGTTAATTAGACATGTATGGTTGTAAATGGCATACCACTTGGCTCAAAATATAAAACTTGCAAAAATTACGCTGGAAATGTATAATTACAGACACGGTAATGACCAATATGCGAAAGATACAAAACATCCACAAAAAAGTGCTGAATCTCACCAAATGAGTGCACCGAAGGATATTTGCTCCGAAACATCGGATGTTTTTCTGGATTTGTCGATAATTCATCATACCTTGGCAGAATTTAAGCCGATGTTCTATGAAATCTTAGCATATACGAATAATATCGCAAGAAAAAATGATGTTGTTGCATAAGCGTGCTTATAAATACCTGTATTAGATACCGTTCTTCCCACCTGATCATGATGGCAGGCCTCGGTCTGTTGTGCTATTGTAACACTTTTAATTCACCGTTTGCATTCGATGACGGTATTAACATCATGGACAACTCTATTGTCAGAGATATAAGATACTTTACAGGATCTGCCGTATTTGTGCTGGAAGATTCCACCCCTGATATCCACATGCTGTTTATGAAAAGTGCATTTAAGGTCAGATACGTTGGTTACTTGTCATTTGCTCTTAATTTTAAACTCAACGGCCTGAACGTTACCGGATATCATGTGTTTAACCTCATTGTGCACATATCTAACGCAATCCTTCTTTACCTGTTCGTCGTCCTGATTTTTAAGACACCTTTTTTTGCCAAATACGATTTCATGCACTCTAATGTCTTGGGCATTGCGAATGCTCCAAGGTTACAGGCATTGGCCGTTGCTCTGTTGTTTGTCTGTCATCCGGTGCAGACACAGGCCGTTACTTACATTGTACAGCGCTTTGCATCCCTGGCAACGTTCTTTTACCTGGCTGCCATTGTAATGTATATAAAATCAAGACTTGTTAAGTCATATGCCGCAAAAATATCCATCTTTGCCATTGCCCTCTCTATGGCAATACTTGCAATGAAAACAAAAGAAATCTCCTTTACTCTGCCTGTTGTTATTACCGTCTTTGAGTTTATGTTCCTCGACGGAAGTTCTAAACAAAGAACCATATACCTGATACCGTTGCTATTAACCATGTCAATTATACCAATAGCCCTGATAGGAGAAAACAACTCTCTGATGCAGCTACGCGATATTGACAAGGCAATATCCATCGCAAGTTCACAAGACATCTCAAGATGGGACTACCTGTTTACACAGTTCAGGGTTATTGTCACATACACCAGACTGCTGATTTTACCTGTAAATCAGAACATTGACTACGATTATCCAATTTACAGATCATTTTTTGACCCAAGTGTGTTGCTGTCTTTTGTTTTTATCAGCTCGATAATAGCCGGCGCGCTATTGTTATACCGTCTCTCGAAAAAGTCTGAAAACCACTACAATCCTTATCTGAGATTAATTTCGTTTGCAGTGCTGTGGTTCTTTGTTACCTTGTCGGTTGAGTCAAGCGTTGTGCCAATTGCTGATGTGATCTTTGAACACAGGCTGTATCTGCCCTCGGTTGGAGCTTTTATCGCCATGATTACGACAACAACGCTTGTCTTGAACTCGGTAACAATAAGAAGGCCGGAATTAAAAAAGTTCATACTGCCTCTTGCTTTGTTAACATTGACCGTTCTGACAATTGCAACTTATTCAAGGAACAGCGTCTGGCAGAATAATTTTACTTTATGGTCGGACGCTGCAAGGAAAAGCCCGTCTAAGCCACGCCCAAACCTGCAACTTGCAGAGCTATATACCGACATGGGATATATCGACGACGCCATAAGGCAATATCACAAAACCATAAGCCTCAAGCCTGATTATGCCGATGCGTATATGAGCATTAGCCGTTTATATGCCTATTTAGGGCGATATGAGGAGGCCGTAAGTCAGGCCAGGTTGGGGATCAATTACTATAAAGATACCTATAGACGTTACTATAAAATAGGTGAAGCATCAATAAGCTTTGAGGATTACTTCGCAATTATCCACTTCTCACTCGGCAACACATTTGTCGGATGGGGGCGGATGGATGCGGCCCTAAATGAATATCTTACCGCCATTGAACTCAAGCCCGACTATGCCCAGGCATACGTTAGCGCCGGAAACGTCTATGCCACCAAGGGGAACTACGACGAGGCCGTCAAAAAGTACCAAACCGCTCTGGAAATAAGACCAGGCTTCACGGATGCACTGCAAAACCTCTCCTTCGTTAAACAAAAACAGGGCCTGACAAAATGACACCCCTATACCTTGAGGTCATCCTCCAGCGTATGGTAGAACCGGTAGCCGTTAGTGCAATTGAGCCGCTAGCGCTTTCCGTACCAAATGTTATATATAGCGCGTTTCGAGTGCGTGCAATACAAAAAAAGCTTACTGTAAAAAATCCTGTGATGATATGTATAGCACGGTTCAAAAAAAAAAAAGGGGCGGCTCCGCCCCCCTTCAGAACCCCCCGCAAGGGGAGCAGTCCCCTTGACCCCATTAAAGTGCCATATACTTTGTATTTAACCAAATCTAAATCTGCTATATTTCAGATACGATTGCCCTGCCCCAGCACTACTTATTTTGTATTTTATCAAATCTAAATCTGCTATAATATTATAGTGTAGTTAAGGCATGTAGGCAGGGGTGTTTGGTTGAACACCCGATACTATAATGTTGATTGCAGAGGGAGGTATTAATAATTATGCCTGCAACGTTACCATTAGAGGTATACGAGTCGTTAAAGGTGCTCGGCAATGACAGTGCCAGGAGTGTGGTGAAGGCCATTGAGACAACGATCTCAGACCTCACCGAATACAAGTGGAAGGTCAGTAAGGAAGAGTTGCTGTCGGAGATCAGGAAGGAATTCGCGGAGGTGGACAGGAGGTTTTCCGAGCTGGATAAGAAGTTTGCGACGAAATCTGACCTGGCGGTGCTTGAAAGCAAAATATTTGGAGAATTCAGAAGAATCGAGGGTGAATTCAAGAGAATCGACGCCAGACTAGACAACGAGTCTAAAAGGATCGATGCTGAGTTCAAGAGGATCGATGCCAGACTAGACGTTGAGTTCAAGAGGATCGACAGTGAGTTCAAAGCCTTGAGGGTGGAGATAAACGAGCGATTGATCTCAATTGAAAGCAAACTCAGCGAGCGATTGAGCTCAATTGAAAGCAAACTCAACGAACGCATGGGTTTGCTTGAAAGCAAACTCAACGAACGCATGGGTTTGCTTGAAAGCAAGATGAGCGACCGCATTACCAGACTTGAGGGTAAAATTGACGGCGAATTCAAGGCATTACGCCTGGAGATGAGCGACCGCAGTACCAAAATTGACGGCGAATTCAAGGCATTACGCCTGGAGATGAGCGACCGCAGTACCAAAATTGACGGCGAATTCAAGGCATTACGCCTGGAGATGAGCGACCGCAGTACCAAAATTGACGGCGAATTCAAGGCATTACGCCTGGAGATGAGCGAACGCAGTACCAAAATTGACGGCGAATTCAAGGCGTTGAGACTGGAGATGAGCGAACGCAGTACCAAGATTGACGGCGAATTCAAGGCGTTGAGACTGGAGATGAGCGAACGCAGTACCAAGATTGACGGCGAATTCAAGGCGTTGAGACTGGAGATGAAGATATTTTTTCTATTCATAATCTTCTTCATGATTATAACCAACCCACAGGCACTGGACATCATCGCCAAGATATTTAGACTCATGAAGTAAAACCGTTGGCAAGAGGGTAGGTGTAAATAACTTGACTTCAGGCACACACAGTTGATCTTGAACTTACACCACTATACCGTTATGTCATCCTCCAAAGCATGGTAGAACCGGTAGCCGTTCTTGCCGCTGTTCTTTACGTGATACATGGCCACGTCGGCATTGGCCACCAACACCTCGGCATCGTCGCCGTCTAAGGGAAAAACGCTTATGCCAATGCTGGTGCCGATAAAGCAATCGTTACCGGCAATGCAAAACGGCTTGGTCAACGCTTCGATTATGTAATCGGCTATCAGGACGGAGTCCTCCGCTTTGGATATCCTAGACAATATCACCGTGAACTCATCCCCGCCCATGCGTGCCACCGTATCGGAGGTCCGCACGCAACCCCTCAACCTATTGGCAGCCTCCTTCAACAACTGATCGCCAACGTCATGGCCATAGACATCGTTGACAATCTTGAAGTTGTCCAGGTCAACAAACATGATCGCAAATTGATGTTCATAGCGCCTGGATATTTTTAGCACTTCGCTGAGACGTTCGTAGAACAGTATGCGGTTTGGAAGGTCCGTCAGCGCGTCATAGTTGGCCATGTGGTAGAGTTGTTCCTCGATGCGTTTTCGCTCGGTATCGTCGGTCTTAACGGCAACAAAGTGAGTTATTTGACCGTTTTGATTCTTTATTGGCGATATGCTCTGACTTTCCCAGTATGGTTCTCCGTTCTTACGCTTGTTGCACATACTGCCATGCCACGCCTTACCGGCCAGGATCGTGTGCCACAGCTCCCGATAAAACTCCGGCGGATGCTTGCCCGACTTTAATACCGCAAGTGTCTGACCGTAGACCTCCTCCGGCTTGTAGCGAGTCATCCTCGTAAACTGCGGGTTGACGTACTCTACCTTGCCCGTTATATCGGTTATGACCACGGCCACCGGACTCTGCTCAACTGCCGCTGACAAGACCATCACCTGTTCCTGCATCTTGACCCGTTCCGTGATGTCCTTGGAGACGTGCACAACCCTGCCGACCTGACCGTTTTCATCAAAGATGGGGTAGACCGTGACCTCCACAAGGCTCCGCTTGCCATCCCTACCTGTGTGGACGTGCTCAACGGTCTTATGTTTCATGCCATTTTGCAGATCGTCAAAAACACACGGCTCCGTTAAAACGTCACAGGGACTCTCCTTTTTATGCGTTACCTCATAACAAAACTTCCCTATGATCTCACTCAGCCCATAACCATATTTTCCAAGCGCGCTTTCATTCGCCCACACGATCTTGTAATCCCTTGTGATCAGAAATATCTCGTCCGTGATCCCGTGCATGATGGACTCAACCATCTGCTTGACCTCCCGGCTCTCCTTCATCGACAGACGCAGGTCCTCCTCGATCCTCTGACGCATAAATACCTCCCCCCTGAGCTGCTCGTTGACCGCCTCAAGCCCTGCTGTGCGTTCCATTATTACCGCCTTTAAGGGACGCGAGATGCCTATTGTGATAACCACGGCTATCGCTATCCCAATGATCACGGTCAGGATGCCGACAATCGTGAGCTGGTCCTTGGTGTGGATATAGACCTCGTAGGCCATCCGGTAGTCACGTTTTGCGCTGTTTTTCTCAAAAGTCGCTATCCTGTCAAGGGTGTCCAGCCACTTCCATTGGATGGGTCTTACTTCCCTGACAAGGATACTGTAGCCTTCTTGTATATTACCGCCTTGTGCCTGCTCTATGACGTTGTCCCACAACCGGCGGGTAGTCTTGTCATCGTTGGACATCTGCTCAATCAGCAGACCCACATGACCGCCATTGGATAGCAGTACCAGGTTGCCCTTGACCTCTTCGTATCTCTTTCGGTTCTCGCTGATACGTCTTATCTCATCGGCCCTGTTTACGTCATCCATCAGGGCGTTTCTGACCAGGACCGCCTCGTTGCGGATGAGGTAGCGCATCTCCTGAGCCAGTTCCGTTTTTAACGAAGAGACGCTGATGATCTTGTCCAGCTCCTTGTAGTTGCCGTCCAGCCCCATGTGTCCAATGGAGATCAATGCGACCATCATGGTTAGAAAGACAATAAACCCAGCCGCTATTATTATATAGAATCTGTAGCTGCTCTTCATCATGTCACAATTATAACATTTTGCCATAACTTGAGATAAAATTATAGTTGAGTGTTGAGTCCCCTGTAAACGGAGTTGATTTGTAGGAAAAAATGTTGTAAACTTATTATCACTGGTTTATAGACATCAAGTAAGAAAGGTTAAGGAAAATTTATGAAGCTAAAGAGATTTAGGGATTGGTCGCTGTTTTGGAAGAGCATAAGTATATCAATAGCAACTCTGTTGATCATATTTATGGTTATTCTCTTTTATTTTATACCGCTTACCCGGAATAGCATGTTTGATGAGAAACTCAACTCACTCAGGAGCCTTACTGACGTGGCACACGCACTTATTGCCGAGTACGACGGGCGTGCCAACAAGGGTGAATTTACCTTGGAAGAGGCACAAAACAGGGCTAAAGAGCGCATACGCAATATCAGGTACATGGAAAAAGAGTACTTCTGGATAAACGACATGCAGCCAAAGATGATCATGCACCCCATTAAGCCCGAACTTGACGGCAAGGACCTCAGTGACAACAAGGACCCAAACGGTAAGCGCCTTTTCGTTGAGTTCGTCAATGTCACCAAAAAGGATGGTGCCGGATATGTCAGTTATATGTGGTCCAAGCCCGGGGCGTCCAGGCCGGTTCCAAAGCTGTCATACGTGAGGCTGTTTAAACCCTGGGGTTGGATTATCGGGACGGGCGTTTACATAGACGACATAGATACGCAGATGACAAGACTTAAGATTAAGATATTTATCGTAACCCTGGTATGTTTTGGTTTTATCATAGTGCTCTCCTTGTTTGTTTCGCACCTTAACACGCGCCCCATCATCAGGGGCATGGAGACCATGAGGCTTGTCTCACAGGGGAACCTTGACATTGAGATAGAGGTTGACAGCACGGATGAGATCGGTCACCTGCTGCTTGCCATCAGGGAGATGGTTGAGAGACTCAGGGAGATGATAACGACTATAAAGACCTCGGCCGATAGCATTGCCGCGGCCAGTGAAGAGTTAAGCGCAAACTCCAAACAGATGTCCGGGGGGATATCCGAGCAGGCAACCAGGGCAACCCAGATCGCCACGGCATCAACAGAGATGTCACAGACGGCAGCGGATATCGCCCAGAACACATCGTTTATATCAGAGTCGGTTACAACCACGGCCGCGGTTGCTTCCGAGGGTGCATCCATAGTGCATCAGTCCGTAGATATGGTCAGGGCAATTGCCGGCACCGTGCAGGAGTCGTCCCGGTTTGTGACCTCCCTTGGCGACCGTTCAATGAAGATAGGGGACATCATAAGCGTCATCAACGATATCGCGGACCAGACAAACCTGCTCGCCCTCAACGCCGCCATAGAGGCTGCAAGGGCCGGGGAACAGGGCCGGGGCTTTGCCGTGGTAGCAGACGAGGTGAGAAAGCTCGCCGAACGCACATCCAAGGCCACCGCAGAGATAAGCGCCATGATCGGAAGCATACAGGACGAGGTCACGGCCACCGTCAATTCCATGAACGATGTCACGGAAAAAGTCCAGACGGGCGTGGCACATGTCACCAAGGCAGGGGATTCCTTAAGTGACATCGTCAAAAACGTCGATAACCTTCAGGGGCTTGTGCAGAACATAGCCACTGCCACGGAGGAGATGTCATCGGTGTCGGATACCATCCAGAAGGACATAGAGGCCGTGGCAAATATCTCCAACGAAACCTCGGCAGGTTCCGATCAGATTGCCCAGTCTGCCGCAGACCTGGCACTGCTTTCGGTTGACTTGCAGCGGATCATAGACCAGTTTAAGGTATGAACGTAGATAACCCTATGGAGATACCGTCAAGGGAGGCGATCTCTAATGTCATAGACCCCGGAATCGGGGAGCTTCCCGTAGTATCCGTAGCGGTTGTAAAGATGCTGAGGATGGCCAACCAGGATGACGTCTCCATTGAGGACCTGGTCAGGCTCGTAGAGACGGAGCCGACTATTGCGGCGCGAATACTCAAGTTGGTCAACTCACCCGCGTACAGGATAAGACACGGCATAACCGACGTCAAGGAAGCGATTGAGGTCTTGGGATTTTCGACCATATGGTCGCTGGCATTGGAGTTATCGCTGTATGAGAAGTTTTTTACGGGCAGTATACGGCCTCGTTTTGACCGCATATTTTTCTGGCAGCATTGTCTGTCGGTGGCGTGTTTGAGCAGGGCTATAGCACAGGAGCTCGGATACCGAAATCACAACGAGGCCTATCTCACCGGCCTGCTTCACGACCTGGGCAAGATAATCATAGAGGGCTCCGGACGTATCACCTATTCCGACTTCCTGGACAATCTGCCCAAGATAAATGGTCTGCTTATCGAGGAGGAGGTCAAGTTCATCGGCATGGGGCATGACAATGTCGGGGCGTTCTTTTCGCACCTCTGGGGGTTTCCTGAGTTTGTCACGCTGGTGATAAGGTACCACCATCAGCGCTTTGCTCACCTCAACCTCGGCGAAAGCGACGCGTTGTTAATATCCATTGTGGCCCTGGCAAACCTCATCGCATGGACTCAGGGCATAGGCTCCGTAAACATTGTAAGACACCCCATACTTCAACCAGAGGCTATCAAGACCGTCGATATAAGCAAGCTGCAAATGCACAACCTTGTTGACAGACTCGACATAGAGCTGAGACATCTTGCACAATTTTACAACTTTAGCTTTCCGACAATTGACAAGTTTCGTGAAAACCTTCTGCTTGCAAACATTGCCCTGAGCAAAAAGCACACGCACTACTTCTATCTCACCGCCTCAGCGCAGGACATTTCACCCCCCAATATCTCAAAGAGCCTGACCGCTCCACACGGCAGTCTGGATGGTGCAGAGATAATCGACGCCACCCTAAAGGCAATCCAGGCAGACTTTCACTACGACCGCATATATCTGATGAAGGTCGAGGAGGGTACGCGGACACTCAAGGTCAAGGCCCTTCATGAGGCCGGTTCACGGGGCAGCCTGGAGATTGGTTTTGGCGTTGTGATTACCCCGTACCTGGAGGGGTTTATCGAGTGTCTAAGGAGAAAGACTCCGGTTGTCATCCACGGTGCCACCACCGGGGAGTGTCGCCTGCTTGCCCAGATGGGGATCAAGGAGATGGGCATCGTCCCGTTGACCAACAACAATCAGATACTGGGCATCATAGGGGTTGACAACCTCCTCTCAGGTTCCCCGATACATCAACACGACCTGTCATATATTACCATGGTGGCAAACGAGCTTGGCATGGCCCTTGAGCACGCACGCATATTTGAGAAATACAAGGTCAGGGCAACCACAGACGCCCTGACGCGCGTACACAACCGCGGCTCCCTGGACGAACTCCTTGCCACCGGCTTTAAACATGCCCTCCGGCAAGGCACAGACCTCGCCATTGGCATGATAGACATAGACCACTTCAAGCGGTTCAACGACTCCTTTGGTCATCAGGCCGGCGACAGTGTGCTCAAGATCGTTGCCTCGACAATCGTCAAGCTATCAAGGCCAGGGGATTACGTGGGGCGTTATGGCGGGGAGGAGTTTGTTATCATATTAAACGGCGCAGGCTTTGACAACGCGATGTTCTGTGCCGAGAGGCTGCGCAGGGAGGTCGAAAAACTCGGCAACATATTGCTCAAGCGCTTCCGTGGTCACCTGCTGACGATAAGCGCCGGCGTTGCAGTCTTTGATCCCTCAATGAAGGACGTCGCCGAGCTCGTACACAAGGCAGACAAGGCCCTCTATGCAGCCAAGAACCAAGGAAGAAACCGCGTCGTTGGACTCTAAAGACAAGAAAAGAAAAAAAGGGGCGTTTTGTGGCCGGGGTGCCCCACCCCCTCCGCTCGCACGGGTGCATAAGAAACTAATGGGTGCCTTGAGAAAAAAAGGGAGAAGGACTCTGTCCATTTGAGCCAGGGGCGGCTCGCCCCTTCCCCTCAGACCCTCATCCTGCAAGGGGACCAGTCCCCTTGACCCCATATAAGGACATCTTGTTACCCATGAAAAATTTATTCGCCCGTTGAGTACCTGCGCGTTGAGCGTTAATTTCGTTCACACAAAGTCCCGTGAATTTGGTAAGATAAGGCTATGCAATGTACGGGTTTAATAGGGATGTTGGATACCCCATTTTATAATATAGGCAATGATGCACGGGCCACAACCGGAGCTGAGGGGTGCATAAATTTTTGGTGGACAACAAATGGTAATAAAAATGTATATAAAGGGGTCAAGGGGGCTGGCCCCCTTGCAGGGGGTTCTGAAGGGGGCGCGGTAACGTCGCTGTGCGAGCGGAGTCGCCCCTTTCTTTCCCAAAGGCGCCCACCATTTTTTTATGCGCCCGGAGCTGAGGTCTGCGTATCAACGGGTCAAGGGGGGCCACACTTTAAATCGCGATGACTGCCCATAGACAGTTTATAATACATTTTGTGCGGGTCTTTTTCCTGGTCTGTCTGGATGTCCTGGCCTTTTATACGTCTCTGTTTGTCGCCTGGTACGTCAGGGACGGTCTGTTGCCGCTGGTGTTTAGGGGGTTGACCGAAAACTTTGCCTTTGGCATGTACGCGGGGCTGTGGTGGGTGCCGGTGACCTATGTGTCTTTCAATGCCTATACCGGCATGTACAGCGCCGGATTGCCATTCTGGGACGACACCAGGAGGTTGATCACAAGCCTTACGCTGATTATGCTGATTGTCATGGTCATAGTCAATATTGGGCAGATGTCGGCAGAGATATCACGCATGATCCTGGTGCTGTTGTGGTGCATATCGCTTTTTGTCTTCCCCATATACCGATTGTTGGGCAAGAAGACGCTCTTTAGGTTCTGCCTCTTTAAGACCAGGGCGCTCATACTTGGGGCCGGTAACACCGGCAGGCTTATTAATAAATGGCTGGCGTGTGAGAAGTCTATCGGTATTGAGGTGGTGGGGTTTCTGGATGACGACCAGGACAAGATAAACACCACGGTTGATGGCAAAATGGTGTTTGGTGGCATATGCAACTATGCACATTTGATTACACATCTTAATATAAATACGGTGATAATCGCCATGCCCTCACTTGGCCCCAAGCGCATATCCACGCTTGCGTTTCAACTACAGTTGTGTATAACGGACATCATGATAGTCCCGGACCTATGCGGTGTGGCGCTGTTGAACACGGAACTGTTGCACCTGTTTTATGAGGAGATATTCCTGCTAAAGATCAGGAACAACCTCAAGTTTGTCAAAAACCGCATCATAAAGCGCCTGTTTGATATTGTATCGGGCATTGTCTTGCTACCCGTGTTGTTTGTCATGGTAGGGGTTATTGGTCTGCTCATAAGGCTTGAGTCACGTGGGCCTGTCATCTATTCGCACCTGAGGATTGGCAAGGGAGGGAAGCCATTTAAGTGCTACAAGTTTCGCACGATGGTCAAGGATGCCGAGGCCATGCTTGCCACCCTCCTGCAGAGCGACTCCAATCTCAATGAATGGCAGCAGCACTACAAGTTGACAAACGATCCGCGGGTCACCAGGATAGGCGCCTTTCTGCGAAAAACCTCACTGGATGAACTGCCGCAGATATTTAATGTCCTCAAGGGGGAGATGAGCATTATCGGCCCGCGTCCCGTGACCGAACACGAAGTGGAGACCTACTACAAGGAGCTGGCCGAGGCATGTTTTTCAGTACTACCGGGTATCACGGGGCTATGGCAGGTCTCCGGTAGAAACGACACCACCTACGACTACAGGATCAGGCTTGATAACTGGTACATCATGAACTGGTCCCTGTGGCTTGACATCGTCATACTGATAAAGACTGTGTCGGTGGTGTTCTTTATGAAGGGGGTCAGGTAAGATGCTGCATGTGGATAAGTACCTTCTAATGAGGCTCTACAACGGCCTGAGACTGCGGCCTCTGAAGATTGCCGCCATCAGGATACTGGAGTCCTTTCACCTCCCCGTCTATCGTCTTGCCGTTGACACCAACAACGCCTGCAATCTGCGCTGTGTCATGTGCTATATGTCACGTGAGGAGTTCAGGGGGCGACTCAGGGTGATGCCCCTTGAGGTCTTTGACTGTCTTGCCCGTGACATCTTTGGGATGGTGCGGGTGCTGGAGCTTTCCTGCGGATATGAGCCTTTTCTGACCAAGGGGTTCCTGGACTATCTGAGGATCGCCAGGGCTCATTGCCACGGCGTCATCAGTGTATGCACCAATGCGACCCTCTTAAACGACGATATCATTGGCAGGATCGTTACCGAAGGTCTGCTGGATGAGCTTATCATCAGCATCGATGGCCTTACCGAGGCAACCTACAACGCCATTCGGCCAAATGGAGACCTCAACCGCGTCCTGTCTGCACTGAGCTCCATCAAGACTTATCGCGGCAAGGGTAAAACCCCCGTGGTCAGGATAAACTACACCATGCTGCGCTCAAACGTCGAAGACCTGGCGCATGTCTATGAGTTTGCCCGGGACTATGGTGTTGGTGTCGTGCAGTTGAGGCATGCCAGGCTGGCCAGGCCGTTTGACGAGTTGTTTGAGCAGTCGCTGTTTTATCACCAGGAGTTATATGATGCAACGATCAACGCATTAAGGCATAAGTTTGATGCCGCCGCCCCGGAGATTATGTTAATCCATCCGCCGCTGTTTTCCCGGCAACAGCCGGTAACCGCCGACAAGTCGCAGTGTGCCTATCCGTGGTTTTATTTCATCATAGCAAGTGACGGCAATGTCAAGCTCTGTCACAGCGGCGTTGTTGGCAATATCAATGAGCGTCCATTTAGCGCGCTCATGAGGTCGGATCGGGTCAGAGACATCCGCCGTCGTCTGCTAAGGGGTGAGCAAGGGGCGGTATGCGGAGATTGTCTGACGATCAACGACGTCAGCGACGTCAGGCAATCGGAGACCTTCATACGTCCGGATAAAGACTTCAGGCCCTATACGTAAGAGAAAAAATCATATTTAGTTTAGAATGGGGGAATTATGGTTTTGTTATTCTTCTTTCTCCACTATTTCTTCACACACTGATGGTGCTATTATTTTATAGCGCGTTTCGATTGGATTAACTACAAAATTCACGGCACTTTAATGGGGTCAAGGGGACTGGTCCCCTTGCAGGGGGTTCTGAAGGGGGCG
>JADGAE010000177.1 GCA_015232165.1 Nitrospirota bacterium | reverse complement strand
GGCGGAGCCGCCCCTTTCTTTCTTTGTATCGCATGCAATCGAAACGCGCTATAATCTTACCCATTCACTTTACGAAAGAGCCTTTCTTATGTACCCGGATTTTTTACGGCAAGAATTTTTTTGCAATTATGTTTTATAATAGGTTATATGTATTTTTATTTAACTATTTTGAGTGGAGGTCTATATGGCACAGGGTATCGGTAAACTGCCGGAAGTGTTGAAGGTTGGTACAAACGAGTTAGAGCTTGTGGTGTTTAAGATGTACTGCCAGCTTCCGGAGGGTGTTCAGGAGACAAGGAATTACGGCGTTAACGTGGCCAAGGTGAGGGAGATTATCCCGATGCCCCAGTTGACGACGGTACCGGACATGCCAGCCTACGCCGACTCCCTGGCAGAGGTCAGGGGAGAGGTTATACCCATAGTTGATCTCGGTAAGTGGATGAAACTGCTCGTCCCGCATGATATCGACATAAGGCACAAGGTGATAGTCCTTGAGATGCTTGGTACCACGGTGGGGATGATCGTGCACGATGTCGAGCGAATCAGGAGGATCAAATGGGACAAGATAAAGCCGCCTCCCCCACTGTTACAAACAAAACACGGCGGTAAGATCACCGGCGTTACCAAGATAGACGACGGCAACGACCTACTGCTCATCCTCGACCTTGAAAGCGTCATCCAGGACATAGGGGCGCTTATCCCCAAAAAGACTATGTCAATAGACGACATGAAGATGGTCACGAAGAAAAAACTCACCGGCAATGTGCTCATCGTGGATGACTCATCCGTGGCCAGGAGGATATTAAAGGACATCCTGGAAAACGTCGGCCTGACAATCCTTGAGGCCGTTGACGGCAAACAGGCTCTGGCGGTGCTGAACGACTTTCAGGGTAAGATCGGAGAGAAGTCGATCACTCAATTCATTCAACTGGTGATCAGCGACGTTGAGATGCCAGAAATGGACGGACTCACCTTTACAAAGACGGTAAAGAACAACCCCAAGTTAAAGGCCCTCCCTATCATTGTAAATACATCCCTCAGTGGTGAGGAAAACAAGGAAAAGGCCAAGAGCGTTGGAGCCGACGGATATCTCGTAAAATTTGACATCAATAATCTCCTGAGTGAGGTCAACAGGTTATTAATAACATAAGTGTCTGAAATTACAGCCTGACGTTTTCATTTGTTTATCAACAAATTGTCAGTGGTTACCCTTGTCCTGTCTGTGGGATTGAGGCTTATCCGGGCTTACACTCACGGTTGTTGTCACTACTCCGATATTGTTAAATTAGCATCAATAAAAAAATACAGGACATATTCTATATCTATTTATGTTACAATTCTTGTCATATGGAAGAAACGGCAATTGTAAAAGACGTCTCTGGTACACTGGCCACGGTGGTGGTTCAGCGTACAAGTGCGTGTGCGCATTGCAGCAGCAACAAGGTGTGCTCCTCTGATGAGGAGGGTTCCGACTCGGAGGACTCCGTGATAGAGGCCATAAATACGGCAAACGCAACGATCGGTCAGAGGGTTATCGTAGAGCTTAAGACGCACACGTACCTCAAGGGGGCCATGATTGTCTATGCCCTGCCGGCCATAGCGTTACTAGCGGGTGCTATCGTGGGCAAGGGCATGTTAAGCGATATGGCTATGTTTAGTTCCATGAGGCCTGATGTTGTCAGCGCCATAGGTGGATTTACGGCACTTTTTTTAGCCGTCATAGCGGTAAAGCTGATATCGGGCAGGCTGGAGAAAAAGACCGAGTATAAGGCAGTAATCAAAAGAGTTTTAGACTTATAATCATAGCATATATATAATGTTAGAAGGGGGACAAAGATGGCAAGTGTTGACGTTGAAAAGATAAGAAACATTGCTCTTTTAGCTCATAGTGGTGCAGGAAAGACCACTTTAACGGAGGCGATAGTCTTTAATTCCGGTGCTATAACCAGGATGGGCAATGTCACTGATGGTAACACGGTAACGGACTTTGATCAGGAGGAGATCGAGCGCAAGCACTCCATTAGCTCTGCGCTGGCTCAGTGTCAGTGGCGTGGGGGATATGTGCTCAACCTTATAGACACGCCGGGCTTTATAAACTTCCTTGAGGACACGCGCGGGTGCTTGACGGTTGCTGATGGTGCCGTGTTAATAGTTAGCGCCGTATCCGGGGTCAGGGCCGAAACCATGAAGGTGTGGTCTATGGCGGCGGAGTTTGGCATACCCGTAGTTGTCTTTATCAACGAGGTCAACAAGGAAAACGCGGACTTCCAGGCAACCCTTCAACAGATAAAGGACGGCTTTGATGTCAGGCCGATTACTCTGTTTATGCCCCTGTCTGATAGCGCTCCGACGGAGGGGCTCATTGACATTATCAAGCAGAAGGCATACAAACGTACCACAGACAACAACTACGAGGAGACGGAAATACCCTCCTCACTGTTGTCCAAGGCGGAGGGGATCAGGAAGGACCTTATTGAGTGTGTGGCCGAGTCTGACGACGCCCTGTTGGAGAAATATCTTGAGGGGACTGAGTTGTCTGAACAGGAGATACTTAACGGACTGGTTGATGGTGCAGTTGCACGGAAATTTATCCCCGTGACCTTTGGCAGCGCCGTTAATAACTACGGGATAAATCAGCTTGTTGATACCGTAATACAGTGTCTGCCATCGCCTGTAAAGAGGGCCGGTATAAAACCTATTGTTGCAAAAAAGTCCTCCGATGGCGACGCCGAGGTTACGCTGCAACCCCTCAAGGACAAACCTTTGGCGGCCTACGTCTTTAAGACCATAGCCGACCCCTATGCCGGAAAGCTGACCATGTTTCGTGTTTTCTCCGGTCAGTTGAAGCCGGACACCACGGTCTACAATGCGACAAAGGGCGTCAGAGAGAGGATCGGACACGTACACTATCTCCTGGGCAAGAAGCAGATACCGGCACAGGTACTAGGCCCCGGGGAATTTGGCGTGGTGACAAAACTCAAGGAGACCCTCACCGGGGATACCCTGTGTGAAGAGGCACATCCGTTTATCTTTACGCCCCTGAAGTTTGCCGAACCTATCATCTCCTATGCCATAGAACCAAAGACCAAGGGAGACGAGGACAAGGTCAGCACCGGCCTGCATAAGATACTTGACGAGGACCCGACGTTGAGGTTTCACCGCGATGAAGAGACCAACGAAATGATTATCGCCGGCATGGGGCAGATACACATAGAGGTTTCGCTGCACAAGCTCAAGAGGAAGTTTGGCGTAGAGGTCGAGATGAAGACCCCCAAGGTCCCCTGCCGTGAGACCATACGCACCAAGGCAAAGGCCCAGGGCAAGTACAAAAAGCAGTCCGGTGGACGCGGCCAGTATGGCGATTGTTGGATCGAAATAGAGCCTCTGCCCAGCGGGGGTGGCTTTGAGTTTGTTGACAAGATAGTTGGCGGTTCAGTGCCTCGTCAGTACATCCCTGCCGTAGAGAAGGGCATCGTTGATAAGCTCAAGGAGGGCATATTGGCCGGATATCCGATGGTTGACATCAGGGTGACCATATTTGACGGCTCATACCATGCCGTTGACTCCTCTGAGATGGCCTTTAAGATAGCGGGTTCTATGGCCATCAAAAAGGCGGTCATGGACGCGCATCCCGTCTTGATGGAGCCGATCATGAATGTGGAGGTCATAACCCCCGATGACTGTCTTGGGGCCGTCATTGGTGACCTGAACTCCAAGCGTGGAAAGGTCCATGGCGTGGAGTCCCAGCTTGGCGGCAATCAGAAGGTCTCAGCAGCCGTGCCAATGTCGGAAATCCTCACCTATGCCAACCAACTGCACAGTATCACCTCCGGCAGAGGACTCTACTCAATGGAGTTCTCACACTACGAAGACGTACCCGCACACATATCTCAGAAGATTATCGCCGAAAGAAGCAAGAAAGACACCGAAGAATGACCCTCCCCTAACCCCTCCCCTTGCGGGGAGGGACACACTCATTTTGAGAAAAACGTATCTTCTTTATATTTCATGGTAAGGGAAAGACAAGGAGGGTGGCTCTGCCCCCTCCTTGACCTCCCCCGCAAGGGGACCAGTCCCCTTGACCCCATTTTTACATACTTTTTTAAGAGGATACAGAAAAACCGTATCTTTTTTTGGGTGCATAAATTTTTGATGGCGTCAGGGAAGCATTATTTACTGTTTTTTTCTAAATAGCCATTTAATGCTGTTTTTAGAGATGGATTCCCGTTCCCTGTTCAAGCCAGGGACATGTTTCACGGGAATGACAGGAAATGGCATTTTGCGCCCATATGTGCCTGCCCCTGGCTCGAACAGGGGTCATTCCGCAGCCTGCCCCTGGCTTGAACAGGGGCAAGCAGGAATCCATTAGCCACTACTTTATTATGCACCCCTTTTTTTGTTGCTATTGACTTTTATAAAATACTTGTTATATTATTTTAATCAAGTAATGCTAGCAAGGAGGTATTAAATATGGCTAAAACCATTAAAGTTCGCTTCACATCGGAAG
>JADGAE010000176.1 GCA_015232165.1 Nitrospirota bacterium | reverse complement strand
TAGTGCCAACGATAAAGCGGTCACTATACCTGGCCTGGATTTCGTCCCTGACCTGTCGCATAAGCCAGGTCTTGCCGGTCTGTCTGGGCGCCCAGATGGTAAAATATCGGCCTCCCTCATCTATTATGTCGCCAATCAACTGCCCTGCACACCTCTCTGTCAACTCTCTGCGGTGTACACAGAAATGACTCCGGCAGTCAACCGGACCGTATGAATAAAAACTCCTCATCGTAGAAAACTCCTTAAATCCTCTAACTTTTTTACAGCCAACCTCATAATTTATTATACCAAAAATTCCAAAGGCAGGGCAAAGTTGCCAACTTCTGTGGGTATATTTAATCGAGGCGCAATACGCTATGCGCAAGAAAAAAGAAAGGGGCTGTTGTGAGCAGCCCCTCAGACAGTCGTAATATATCTTAAGTCTAGGTGTTTATTTTATCTGCCAGTCGTTGGAGAGACCCGTTGCCGCGTAGCCTCCGCCGGTGACATTGAGACCGTCCATAAACCAGATGTAGACGTCGCCGGTTGAGGAGTTTTGCCAGAGGATGTCGGTCTTGCCATCGCCGCGATAATCGCCTGTTGTCTTCATTTGCCAGTTACGCTGTATCCCGCGTGCCGCATAACCGCGGTCTGCTATCTCAAGGCCGTTCATCAGCCAGATAAATATGTCGCCGGAGGAGAGCTCCTGCCACACTATATCAGCATTGCCGTCGCCATTGAAGTCCTCAACGGCCTTTATTTGCCAGTTGCCGGCAACACCCACGGCAATATTGTTTGCCGTTGACATGCTCAGACCATTCATCAACCATGCAGCGACATCCCCGGTTGTGGTGTTTTGCCATATAACATCGCCCTTGCCATCACCGTTGAGATCGGCCACGGCCTTAACCACCCAGTCAAAAGGCATACCCCTGGCGATGTAGCCACCACCGGCTATGTTTGCCCCATTCATCAACCAGAGAGAGATATCACCGGAGGTTTCATCTCTCCACATTATGTCAGTCTTGCCGTCACCGTCAAAGTCTTCAACTGCCGTGAGTACCCATTGTCCGGGCATCCCTCTGGTGACATAGGCCCCGGTTTTAATCGTGGTGCCATCCATGAGCCATACGGCTACATCCCCGGTTGTGGTGTTTTGCCACAGGACATCACTCTTGCCATCGCCGTCAAAGTCACCTGTAGCCTTGGCGCTCCAATCCTCCGATATGCCCCTGGCGACAAAGTTGCCTCCCGCTATCGTTGTTCCAATCATCAACCATACATAGACGTCACCTGTTACAGCGTTGCGCCACAACAAGTCGCTCTTGCCATCGCCGTTGAAGTCGCGGTTTGGTAATCTGCCAACACCAGTGGTTGATGTAAACATTGCAGTAATATTCTTGGCTGCCAACATGGGCACCGAGCAAGTTGACTCTTTTCCGGCGCAATCTCCAAGCCATCCGTCAAAGGTTGAACCGGCCTCGGGTGTTGCGGTGAGGGTAACTGGGACACCGGAGTTGTATATTGCCGTGGCGGTATTACCAATCCATGTGAGGGTGCCAATTGATGCAGTTACCGCACCTTTACCTGAACCGGACTTGTTCACCGTCATTTGGTATCCCGTTACAAAGGTAGCCTTGACGCTCTTGTCCGTGTATACGCTCAACGTGCATGTCAGGGCCGTCCCTGTGCAATCGCCACTCCAGCCGGTGAAGGTTGACCCGGCAGGGACGGTTGCCGTCAAGGTCACGGATTGCCCTTCGCTATATGTAGTGGAGCCGGTGTTACCGTTCCATGTTAGAGTTCCCGGAGAGATGGTCACCGAGCCAAGGCCTGCTGCCGTACCATCCTTTGTTACAACCAGGGTGCGTTGTTTGCTAAAGGTTGCCGTGACGATCTTGCCTCCGGACATGGTCAGTGTACATGTTGTGGTTGTCCCTGTGCAGTCGCCAGTCCAGGAGACAAAGTTCGATCCCGAGTCGGCCGTTGCCGTGAGCGTTACACTCGCATCCTTCAAGAACTCATAGGAGCATGTCGAACCACAACTTATCCCGGCAGGAGAGCTTGTTACAGTGCCCGAGCCTGTACCGGCCTTATTGAGCGTAAGGGCATCCTTAATAACAAAAGACGCCGTAACAGTTTTGGCTGCCGACATGGTCAATGTACATGTTGTGTTAGTCCCGGAGCAATCTCCGCCCCAGCCGGCAAATGTTGAACCGACATCAACGGTTGCCGTGAGTGTCAAGCTTGTATCTGCCACATATGATGTCGTGCCGGTATTACCGCTCCAGGTGAGGTTGCCCGTTGATACTGAGACGGTGCCGGAGCCTGCGCCGGTCTTCGTGACCGTGAGAGTTTGACTAGAGGTTGATTTAAACGTAGCGGTGACATTTTTGATTGCCGACATGGTCAACGTGCACGTTGTGCTTGACCCCGAGCAATCTCCGGTCCAACCGGTAAATGCCGCACCGGAGCTAACCGTTGCAGTGAGCTTTACGACATCGTTTGGGTCAAGTAATGCCGAACCTATATTGCCACTCCAGGAGATTGTGACAGGCGATTCCGTCACCGTCCCCGAGGCAGCTCTTGTGGCCGTAAGCGTCCCTGACGCAGAACCTGAGCCGGTTTTGAAGAGGGTGAGTTTGACGGGGTTGTTTGATGTAAACGTTGCGGTTACATCTTTGCTCTCTGTCATTGTCAATACACAGTTGCCTGTACCTGAACAACCACCGCTCCACCCTGAAAACGTATATCCGGTATCAGGGGCTGCAATAAGTGTCACAACAGCACCCGAGCTGTCAAACCCTATAATTCCGGTATCACCACTCCAGGCAAAAACAATACCGCCACTTATAGTACCACTGAGTGATGGTTTAACATACGTCCCTGTCACCGAGCCGTTACCGACCTTTGTTAAGGTAAGTATCTTACTAACCTCAGGCAGCTTGCTAAATTTTGCAGTTACCTCTTTATCTGCCGTCATTTGTACTATACATGAGCCTGTCCCACTACAATCGTCACCTACCCAACCATCAAAGGTATTACCAGTATTAGGAGTTGCGGAGAGTGTCACAATTGTATTTGAGTCATCAAACGTTGCCGTCCCGATATCACCGCTCCAGGAAAAACTAACAGCCTTAGCACTTGCAACTGTTGGTGAAATATACGAACCTGTAACTATGCCTTTACCATCCTTTGTTACCGTCAGTGGCGTTTTAACGTTTGGAGCTTCTTTAAACTTTATTGTTACAGTTTTATTTTCCGTCATTGTCAGCCTGCAGGTACCAGTACCGTAACTACAATCCGGATCAGAGGCACCATTTACCGACCAGCCATCCAAGATATATCCGGTGTCTGGAATTGCAGTAAGTACCACGATCCAACCTGAATCGTCAAACGTCGCCGTACCTATGTTGTTATTCCATAAAATATAACTTCTAACACAAGGTGCATCATTGTCCGGGCAAACAAAATCACCTGTCACTGAACCTTTGTTTTCATTCCCTCCTACGGTAATTTTTTCTATCGTAAGTGAGTAAGGTCCAGCCGCCATAGCAGACACAGAACCTATCAACAACAGTATTGCCATCGTAGTAACTATTAACCAATTCCTCTTATTCATACACTTAGTCTCCTTCAATTTAATTTATCCATCCCGTATATTCTCCAGCGCACATTTTTTATCTTTTTTTTTCGTGCGTGTATCTCAATAGTGCCCTCAAATAGCGTAATAATAGCATAATAACCGTCACAGCCCAAACACCATCACTCCTGAATCATAATCAAAGTCCCTCCTTATTTAATCTTTATGAATATATATACTTGCACGGACTATGGTTTTGCAATTTCCGGATTCCTGCTTACACAGGAATGACATGGATATGTTAAAAACACCATTTACTGTCATTCCCGCGAAAGCGGGAATCCATATGCCGGTGCTTGCCTTAATTTGTTCTGAAAAAACATCTGTGGGCGCTTTGTGAAGTAAACGCAGACCCGACGTTAGGGCACTGCCTTGTACACTCTCTGCACTGAGCCTACACATTACCATATCATCCTCTCTACTCTTAAGTCTATACAAATGCAGATTCAATTGTCAAGACAAAAAAAAGATCACGGGGCAGGGCAATCGCATACGACTGAAACCGTCGGTAGCCACGATAGTCCTGGCTGCTTAGTACCATGTCAAACTTGCCAGTTTGCCGTTCTTAGAAAAATCCCCTCAGCTCATCAACCGTTTTAGATGTCTTGATCAACTCTTTAAAGCCCTCCATTTCTTCGATAGACCTCAGCTTCTTAACAGACGCCATGAGTTCCAATCCGGCATGGCCATACTTTATCTCCAGCATCCCTTCGATCCCTTCGAGTAAGCCCTTACGCTGTCCCTCAGCCAAGCCCTTACGCTCACCCTCAGCCAAGCCATCGAGTAAGCCCTTACGCTGTCCCTCGAGTAAGCCCTCATGTTTACCTCTCAAATAAAGTCTGTCTCTGCTTGCATCAATAATTACAGGCATGTCCTTTACCTCCTTTTCTATTATTTCGTC
>JADGAE010000175.1 GCA_015232165.1 Nitrospirota bacterium | reverse complement strand
CGTCGATAGCGTTGACAACAAGCTCAAGGAGATGGGCAGCGCCGCCGAAATAACCTTGGGACCGTTGAACTTCGACGACTTCATCAAGGGCTGGCGCTCCGTGTGGCTAAAAGACCCCGAGGGAAACATCGTGGAACTCAGCGAAGGATACAAAGACTAAAAACAGAGAAGGAACAGGCAAGAATGGAGGCACCTCCGCCTTCTTGCCTGCTCCAGGAGGGGCGAGGGGTTGGCACCCCCTGGTTAAGCACCGCCCCCGACTCAATGCGCTCCCCCTCAGGCCCTCCACGCAAGGGGGGGAGTATGGTCGGCCATAAACAAGGCTGTCATAAAGTGTCAATACTGCCGTAGTAGTGTTAGAGAACCAACGCAAGTTTAACCGTGGGAAGAGTTTTCCCCGGTTGAGGTAATCCTTGCCAATATCCGGTAAAATAAGCCGGAAGGTTGAATATTAGCACCCCAGATACCGGCAGCAATAAGAAATTTTTATCTGGTATAATAATTGCCTAATATATATTTATGAGAAATCATAGCGACATAAAGCATATTGTGCAGCATTACCTCAATGCCTTGCATGTGTATTGTTTTCTTATGCGTACCGGGTTAAGAAAGGAGTATGCCCTTGCCTTTGCCAAGAGGTGGGAGAGGGTTATGCATTGGTTTATATACTAAGAGCCCGATTACCCTTTGCTGTGTAATTAACGGCAATGAGTGAGCTGCAAAAAAAGTGTAGTCATATCCTGGCAGTGGCAGGTGGCAAGGGCGGAGTTGGCAAGAGTATTTTCTCCGTGACCCTATCAACGACACTGGCCATGATGGGCTACAGGGTTATAGTCGTTGACCTTGACCTTGGTGGGGCCAACCTCCACACCTATCTTGGTGTGATGGACAGGATGCCGTCGCTGTTTCATTTCATACACAAGAAGGTCAAGTCCCTAAATGACATCGTCGTAAAGACCCCGATAGCCAACCTGAGTTTCATCAGTGGTGCCCACTACTCACCTGCGATGTCAAACCCCGCGGCAGAGCTAAAAGTCAAACTGATAAGGCACCTGTATGCCCTGGATGCCGATTTCATAGTAATAGACCTCGGTGCGGGCATGGACCTGAGCACACTGGACTTCTTTATATTCTCCGACAGGGGGTTTCTGGTAACCGTGCCCGAGCCGGGGGCCGTAATGAACGCATATAGGTTTATACAGGGGGCGTTGTTTAGAAAGATGGTAACGGTATTTGGACAACACAAGGAGATTGGAGCCATTGTGCGTGACCTCGGGCAGGCATGTGCCCATGACGAGTCTGCAATGTTAAGCTGGTTTGTCAACAGGGTTAAGGAGATTGACCCGGAGGTCTTCCCGCTTGTTCAGGAGGTTAGTTCCAGGTTTCAACCATTTCTGGTGTTAAACAGGATTGCCCATGAGCAGGCACAACGACTGGTAAGCACCCTCACCGGACATTGCAGCAACAAATATGCCGTGGAAATAAAGTATCTCGGTAATCTGCCTGACGTTAAACAGCTAACGTCCTTCCTTTTAGACGTGCCCGGGTTCTTAAAATCTACTGCCGGTAAGGCCTATTTCCTGTCATTGAAGTCTGTCGTCAGGAGGTTTCTCATTGACCTGCACGACGCAAACGTATTGGCGGAGAAGTTAAACATACGAAAGGATTTTGGTGATGAAAAAACCCTCGAAACCTTGTCTGATATTATAGACAGACTCGATGGGGATATCATAAACGACGCCGGAAAAAAGCTGTGGAAACTGAGGTTGTTTTTTAAGCCGGTGGAAGTCGTTAAGTTTCTCCTTAAAAAGGGCGTTAAGGAAGACATACTCTTTGAAAGTGATAGCCTAAACCTAAAAAAGTAGCGCCACCATTAGCTCTGGTAGCACCCCTCCCATAAAGGGAGGGGGATATGTCGCAAGAGGGGGTGCCTTATCTACAGCTTGCTAGCTGCACTTGTCTACAATCTTATCCTGGGTCTCCGATCCCGGACATGGTTTGCCGTCACCGAGCAGGCAGAACTTATCAATGGGCTTGATGTCTTCCGTCAGTGAACTAAATCCGTAGGTAACGCCACGTATCTCATTGGGAGTGACGTCCATAACGGTAAAGCTGTACCTGGCGGCACAGGCAGAGAGTCCGTAGGCCGGGTCTGGTCTGTGCAGGGGTGCCCCACCGCCGCCGTCGACTATGTAGGTCACGCCGTTTGGCCACTTCTTATCGTGCACCTTTTCGATCTTCCTCCTGACGTAGTAGTGTTCATGTCCTGCGAAATATATGTCAACGTGGTTGTCGTTTAACACATTCATCAGCTCAAGCATAGACTTCGTAGGGGGTTCATCGTGAGAACCCGATGAGTAAATGGGCTTGTGAGCGAAGACAAACTTGTGCTTTTTCACGGTCTTGGTCACCTTTTCCCTGAACCATTGCAACTGCTCCGGCGATATGTCACCGACGTACCCGGCACCCTCTGTTAAATAGTAGGTATCCAGGATCGCAAAAAAGGAATTACCAAACTCAAAGGCAAAGGCAAGGTTCTTGTACCCGGGCAACCTTGGGTCCTCCGGAAAACAGATCGGCCCAACCGTGTTTGATGCGCAAAAACTCCTCTGATACTCCTTCTGCATATCCAACGAAACGCCTCTTATAGCACCTAAGATGGGGCTATAGAGTTCATGATTTCCCACCGCCATTGCATATGGGATATTGGCGTCGTTTAACTGTTTCATGGCCTTTTTCCCCAAATCATACATCTCGGCGCCACCCCTCAACGTCAAATCACCCAGGTGGATTACAAAGAGAGGAGTCGGATTAAGTGCGACGATATATCCGTTTATCTTAGTCATCACGGGGACGTTGACCTCAGCCTCTATGCCGTCACCCTTACCATTGCCCCTGCTGTCACCGTATACGACAAAACGAAACGTACCCGTTGTCCCGGTCTTGGAGGCAAGATACTCCTCAAAGCTGGAACCATAGACTTTAATACCCTTTACATCCCCTGCGGTCTCCTTAGTGGAGGCGGTAGAACACCCCACAAACAACAATAACACCACAAGCGCCAGAGACCTCTTCCATAACGCCCCGAGCACACTGCCCTGCAACATAGTACACTCCTCCTTGTTTTTTTCTATTGAGATATCAACCTGAAATTGCCGTATTAATCATTTAATTATTTATCTATAGCTTGCTAACTGCACTTGTCTACAATCTTATCCTGGGCCTCCGATCCCGGACATGGTTTGCCGTCACCGAGCAGACAGAAGTTGTCAATGGGCTTGATGTCTTCCGTCAGTGAACTAAATCCGTAGGTAACGCCACGTATCTCATTGGGAGTGACGTCCATAACGGTAAAGCTGTACCTGGCGGCACAGGCAGAGAGTCCGTAGTGCGGGTCCGGTCTGTGCAAGGACGCCCCGCCACCGCCATCGACTATGTGGGTCACGCCGTTTGGCCACTTCTGATCGTGCGCCTTTTCGATCTTCCTCCTGACGTAGTAGTGCTCATGTCCTGCGAAATATATGTCAACGTGGTTGTCGTTTAGCACATTCATCAGCTCACGCATAGACTTTGTAGGTAGTTCATTGTGAGAACCCGATGAGTAAATGGGCTTGTGCGCGAAGACAAACTTGTGCTTTTTCCTGGTACTGGTCACCTTTTCCCTGAACCACTGCAACTGCTCCGGAGATATGTCGTCTTTAAAAACATGCCTGGTGTCCTCTGCTACATAGTAGTTATCCAGGATCGCGAAAAAGGAATTACCAAACTCAAAGGTAAAGGCAAGGTTCTTGTACCCGGGCAACCTTGGGTCCTCCGGAAAACAGATTGGCCCAACCGTGTTTGATGTGCAAAAACTCCTCTGATACTCCTTTTGCATATCTAACGATATGTAGTTTATAACACCTAATGTATAGGAGGCATAGAGTTCGTGATTTCCGACTACCATTGCGTATGGGATATTGGCGTCGTTTAACTGTTTCATCGCCTTTTTCCCTAAATCATACATCTCAGCGCCGCCCCTCAACACCATATCGCCTATATGGACTACAAAGATAGGGCGCGGATTAAGTGCAACAATATATTCGTTCATCTTTGTCATCACAGGGACATTGACCTTGGCCTCTATGTCGTTACCCTTACCGTGGCCCCTACTGTCACCGTATACGACAAAACGAAACGTATCCGTTGTACCGGTCTTGGAGGTCAGATACTCCTCAAAGCCGACCTCATCAACCTTGCCACCCTTTATTACATCTCCTGTTGTCTCCTTTGTGGAGGCGGTAGAACACCCCACAAACAACAATAACACCACAAGCGCCAGATACTTCTTCCATAACGCCATGAACAAACCGTCATGCAACATAGCTACACTCCTTAAGTTTTTTTTATTTCAACTACCTTATGTTAGCACATTTCCATCAATAAGATAACAAATGTCTTATCTTAACCCAAGGACGTCCTGCATGTCGTACAATCCCGCCGGCTTGTCCTGAAGCCACAAGGCAGCCCTGAGCGCTCCGGCGGCAAAGGTGTCCCTGCTGGAGGCCTTGTGTGT
>JADGAE010000174.1 GCA_015232165.1 Nitrospirota bacterium | reverse complement strand
TGGGTGGGTCTGAGGGAGGGCAAAGCCCTCCATTCTTTCTTTGTATTGCACCCAGTCGAAACGCCCTATATACGTATTTTAGGAGGCTATTATCTGGAAATTCCGTTGAATGGAGCGTTACCCCGTATCGCTCTTGACTGGATAAATAGCAATCCCTTAATATGTATACATTAGCTATTCTTTATTTGGGAGGATTTCTGAAAAATGGAGGATAATAATACAAACATAACCATAAAGATATTGGATGCCTCCAAGGGGCAGTATGCGGTATACATTGATGATGCCTTGTCCCATCACGTTGGCGAGGGCGATATCGCCAGAATTCTGACCCGGACGCGCAACAACCGGTGGCGCAATAACCATGATGTGGGTGTCGAGCTCGGGATGCAACTGTACGACCTGCTCAACCGGGGTACGGTGACACTCCAAAATACCGTTGACGCCGCCAAAGCTGACAGCGGCCATACGAACCTCTACCTGCAAATGCCATACAAACTGACGCAACTACCGTTTGAATTGCTGCACAACGGCAGCTTTTTTGTCCTACTCAAACATGACATCCACGTAATCCGTCTGGTTGAGGACAGGGGCGAGTTGAGTCGTGTTGAGCCTGATGATGGAACGATTAGGATGCTATTTATCGCCTGCTCGCCAACTGACCTGCACGTGGATAAACTCCCCGGCTTTGAAGAGGAAGAGGAACGCATCTTTGATGCTATAGGCAACTGTAACATCGGCATGAGGGTCGAGGACACGGGCAGTGTCGAGGGCCTTGGACAGACCAACATCGCAAGCGGCGGGTTTGATGTCATCCACATAACGGGTCATGTCGGTTTCGATAAGAAAATGGGCCCCGTCTTCCACATGGAGGATGAGGTCGGCAAGTCAAAGAAGGTCTCACCGGCAATGTTGTGGGATGCGATTAAAGACTTCCCGCCAGGGATGCTCTTTATCTCCGGCTGTTCAACTGATGGTGCCTATGATGTGGCACACGCCGAGTCGTTTGCGTACATGATGGCGCAAAAGGGTCTAAGGTGGGTGGTTGCGTGGGGACTGCCTGTCTCGGATGACGGCGCTACAATCCTGGTTGCCGAGGTCTACAGGCGCCTCGCAACCGACATGGGGATCGACTCTGCCGTGCAAAGCGCCCGAAGACTGCGGCAGGACGGATATCACCCCTGGCCGCTCTTGAAACTCTTTGGCGACGCATCTCCGGTTGTACCCCCGGTGGCTGATGCCGTGACAACCAGTCCCATCAATCCCGTTACGTTAAGATACAGACATCTAAATAACGGCAGCGTGCGCGTACTTGATAGCGGTTTTGTCGGCAGGAGACGGTATATCCAGCGGGGGGTGGGGGTGTTCAGGGCGTCGGGCAAGCAGGGACTCCTCGTGCACGGTCAGGCAGGGGTCGGAAAGACCTGCCTCGTCGGAGAGATACTCGAACACATTAAGGACTATGAGCTGCTCGTCTTTCAAGGTGCAGTCAGCGAAAACAACGTTATCTTGAAACTCATTACCCTGTTTGACGAAAAAGGAAACGCCGACGCCATGGATATCCTCAAATCACATGACAAATATGATGACAAGATCAAGGCCCTCTTCAGCAATGTCGTTAAGACACAGCCCTTTTCCGTGATAACATATTTCGACGCCTTTGAACAAAACCTCGTCTACCGTGACAATCAATATTACGTCAGAGATGATATAAAGGATATCATCCGACCGTTGCTCTTTGCCGCTGACTGGAGCAAGGGCAAGTGCAATGTTGTCATCACAAGCCGGTACCCATTCATCCTTGAACACAACGGCAAGGACCTGTCCCGGACGAAGCTCTATGATATACCGCTTATGCCGCTTGATGGCGCCGATCCTGAGAAGAAGATAAGAGGGCTACAAGCCATCGCAACAAGCAAACACGCCGGCTTGTATCGCGTCTACGGCGGAGGCAATCCGCGTCTGCTGGAGTGGTTAAACGTCATTGCCGGGGACGAGGGCAGGTACGACGTCTCCGCCCTGGGTGCGGACTTGCAGGGCAGACCTCCGGATTACGTACACGAGTATCTTGCGGATGTGCTGGCGACAACAGCGGGAGAAGGGGTCCGCAAGTTCGTCAGGAAGGCGTCCGTGTACGGGATGCCTGTTGATGCCACAGCCTTTGAGGGTATTGGTGGTGAGTTTCTGGACGCTGCCGTTGAGCTGACGTTGGTTGAGCGTGAGGTGCGGGCCGCACTGGCAATAGAAGTGCCGACCTCACCTGCAATAAAAGACCCGGTCAGCGGCGAGTCCGTCTACCGTGTGCCCCTAAGCATCAGCGATGTCATGTGGGGCAAGTTGACGGCGGAGGAGCAACTTCAGATGCACGGCCATGCCTACCGCTGGTATGACCGTCGGATATCATCCTCGCCAGAGACGGATTACAGGTACCTGGAGCAGGCCGTCCGTCATGCCCTTGCGTTGGATAATATCCACGATTCTGCCGTGCATGCGCTTGCATTGGGGCGATACTTTAACAAGAAGATGGCTCTCCCTCGCCAGGGACTGGCGGCTATGGCGGCGGTCGCCCTCAGGGTCTCAAATGAGGTTATCGAAGAGGCAAAGGAAAACCGTGATATAGAACTCTGTGAGTTTCTGAATGAGTACGCTAATTTACTATGGAAGTCAAACGATTCCAGGCAGTCCATTTTGTTTCATGGCAAGGCCCTTGCCATCTATTTGGAGGTACATGGTGAGATCAATTCGTTTGTGGCCGATGCTTATGAAGACATTGCCGGGGGGTGGCAGACGCTGGGGGACGCACGTCGTGCGCTTGTGTTTTTCGAAAAATCCCTTGCCATCAGGTTGACACTCTATGGGGAAACACACAAGGATGTGGCTGTTTCTTATCGTAACATAGGGTCGGTGGTGAAGTCCCTTGGCGACTCCCCAAAGGCCATAGAGTATCACGAAAAATCCCTTGCTATAGCCCGGGAACTCTTTGGAGAAGAAAATGATGATGTGGCCGGTTCTTACAACAACATCGGTCTGGCGTTGAAGGCCGCAGGGCAGGCAAGGCAGGCGATCACGTATTACGAAAAAGCCATTGCTATACTTACAAAACTCCATGGAGAAGACCATCCGGTAGTGGCCAGTTCCTATAACAACATTGGAAATGCCTTTGAGACGTCAGGTGATTCAAGGCAGGCAATAGAATATCACAAGAAGGCCCTTGCCATATTTAAAAAACTCTATGGAGAGAGACATCCGATTGTGGCTAATTCGTATAACAACCTTGGCTCTGCCTTTGATGCCTCCGGTGAGGCCAAGCCGGCGATAGCGCTCTTCAAGAAGTCCCTGGCCATATGGTTGGACATCTATGGGGAAAAGCATCCATATGTAGCCGCTTCGTATAAACACCTCGCCAACTCGCATATGCTGCTGGGTGACATGAAACAGGCAATGAGCTATCTTGCAAAGGCCAAGGCAGCCTGGCCGTAAAACTGTAAAGGGCAGCACCATCAATAATTTTCGGCATCTTCTTTATATTTCATTGTGAACCTTCATGAATATGAGTCATATTCACTCCCGCCGATGAAAATGTATTTTCACGGTAATTTAGGATTGAGCATTATGGGGTCAAGGGGACCGGTCCCCTTGCAGGGGGGATATGAAGGGGGGGCGGAGCCGCCCCCTTATGTACTTCGTTTGAATGGGCAGGTACTTTATTTTCACGGTAAACACCATGCCAATTTCACACGCAACAGCCCTGCCAGGAGTAGATACCTCCATGATCTTCCTGTGCATCTTTTCAGTAACATTAAATTGACAATTTCTCTAAGTTATGATTACAATAAACGACTTGTACTTGTCAAGAGAAGAAGAGGCTATAATTAAAAACAACATGTTACGGCAATAATGAAGGAGGAATATTACAATGAAGCGTATTTTAGTCATTGGCGGCGGTAGTGCAGGTGTAATGTTTTCTAACAGGATGAGGAACGAGTTTAATCCCGATGAGGTTGAGATTACGGTCATAGAGCGTAACGAGCTGCACGTATATCAACCAGCCTTTACGCTGGTGGTGTTTGATCTGGATGACCCCAAGAATCTGCTCAGACCAGTGAAGGACCTCTTTTTCGACGGCATCAAACTCGTACATGACGTTGCAGTGAAGATAGACGCGGACAATAACAGGGTGACAACAGGGAAACACGGTGATATCTCTTACGATTATCTGGTCGTTGCCTCGGGAGCCAAGTTGTTCTTTGAGGAACCGGAGGGGTTGAAAGAGGGCATAGAGGCCGGTAAGAACGTATCCACCTTCTACACCCTCGACGGCGCCATAAAGCTAAGGGACAAGCTCAAGGACATGGACGGCGGAACGATAGCGATGTCCGTGTGCGAGATGCCCATCAAGTGCCCTGCTGCGCCTATGAAATTCATAATGATGGCAGAGGACACAATGAGACAGAGGGGTAAGCGGGACAAGTTCAAATTCGTCTTTACAACGCCGATGCCTGCAGTCTTTAGTCGGGAGCCGTATGCCTCAAAGTTGGTCAGCATATTTGGCTCACGCGGGATCGATA
>JADGAE010000173.1:1060-4568 GCA_015232165.1 Nitrospirota bacterium | reverse complement strand
CCCCATTATTATGCACAATGTTTCTTAATTTTACCATGCTTTTTTAAGAAGATACTCAGTATACATGTTTATGCTCGGCTACTTAATCCCTTATCCGTTAAATCGTGGTTCAGACAGTTTCCGATTGTCCTGGCCTGATCTTTGACAGCCTTGTAAGAAATAAGCTACCATTATAGGAATGAAAAGTGTCAGGATGGTAATTGTCTTGTTGTCGTTTATGTCGGTGCTTTTAGCGGGCATAGGCTTGTTGGGTTTGCACGGGATGGGGACCACCAGAGACGGGCTTAGGACGGTGTATTTGGACCGCGTTGTACCGTTAAGAGATATAAAGATAATCTCCGATATGTATACACACAACATCGTTAATACGGTCCAGAGGATACATGACGGTAACATGACATGGCAACAAGGGATACAACGCATTGAAACGGCAATGGAGATCAAAGACAGGAAATGGAGAGAGTACAAGGATACCTACCTGGTACAAGAGGAGAAGAGGCTGATATCTGAAATTGAACCGCTATTTAAAACGGCAGATAAAATGATAGCAATATTGCTTGATATCTTAAAGAAAGAAGACTGGCAGGCCTTGAACAAATATACCACCAGGGAGATGTATGACGCGGTAGACCCTCTCTCGATTAAGCTGGACGAACTGGAAGATGTACAGTTAATGGTAACAAAGCAGGAGTACGACAAGGCCGTTGGTGCCTACAGGAGAAACAGGAGTTTGTTAGCGGGGGGTGTATTGTCAGGCATATTGCTGGCCGTGTTGGGCGGGATGAGGATAGTTACCAGTATTACCAGGCCATTAGAGGAGGCCCTTGCAGCACGGATAAGGAGCGAGGATGCGTTAACAAGTAGCTATGCGAGTTCCAGTGCGCTATTACAAGAGCGGGACAAGTTCTTCAATGAGTCCCTCGACCTGATCTGCATTGCCTCAATCGACGGTTATTTCAAACAGGTCAATCCTATGTTTGAAAAGGTGCTCGGGTTTACAGCGAAGGAGTTATTGTCAAGGCCGCTGATGGAGTTTGTTCATCCTGATGACCGTGAGTCAACCGTTGCCGAGATAGAGAAACAGACCAGGGGGTTGACTACCAAGGACTTTGAAAACCGTTATATATGCAAAAACGGTTCTATCAGGATATTATCGTGGATGGCTGGCCCGGCAATAGAGGATGGCAGGATATATGCCATAGCCAGGGACGTCACATTACAAAGGAGGCTGGAAGAAGAGGTAAGAATTGAGAGAGATAAACTGATATCGATAATGGCCACAATAGATGACGGGATTTACATTGCCAAGAGCGACTGTGAACTTGAGTACGTTAACCCTTTTGTAGAGCGTGAGTTTGGTCTTTCCGCCGGGCGTAAGTGCTATGAATACTTTAACGACAAACCAGAGCCGTGTCCGTGGTGCCGGAAAGAAGAGGTTTTTGCAGGCAAGACCCTCTACTGGGAATGGTACTATCCTGTAAATAACAAGACATATCATCGGTACGATACGTTGATAAAAAACAGGGACGGCTCGGTGTCAAAGTTTGCGTTATTTCACGACATTACCGGACTTAAGGATGCAGAAAAAGAGATAAAGAGGGCGCTTAAAGAGAAGGAGATGCTGATTGGAGAGATACACCACAGGGTCAAAAACAACCTGACGATAGTCTCCAGCCTGTTGAAGATGCAGGGTTACAGCATCAAGGACGAGGAGTCATTAAACATATTTAAGGAGGCCGAAAATCGAATAAAGTCTATCGCCTATGTCCACGAAATGCTCTACCGCTCTGAGGACCTGGCCGACGTTGACTTTAACGGCTACGTGAGTAAGCTCGTAAATGCCCTCTACGATACCTATAGAACCAATCTGTCAAACATAACATTTAACCTGGACATGAAAAAAGTGTCCCTGGGGATTGATCTGGCCGTACCCTTTGGGCTGCTGATAAACGAACTGCTCACCAATGCGGTAAAATACGCCTTTCCAAACGAAATACAGGGTGAAATCTTTATACGGCTGCAGGACGACCCCGATGGCAATATTGAGTTTATCTTCAGAGACAACGGCGTAGGTGTCCCGGAAGGTATGGACATAAGGAATACAGAAACACTGGGTTTTCAGTTGATCGTGGGGATAGCCGAAATCCAACTCGGCGGTAAAATACAACTGAACACGGCAGGTGGAACGGAGGTAAAGGTACGGTTTAAGATACCGGACAGGAGGGCGGTTTTATGACTAAAAAGACCGTTCTCATCGTAGAGGATGAGTTCATAATTGCCGGCAGGATAAAAATAGCTTTACAGGAGATGGGGTACGCGATAACCTCCATAGTGCCCTCGGGTATGCAGGCAATAGAAAAGGCAGCCACCGACAACCCCGACGTAGTCCTCATGGACATAGTGCTCAAGGGGGAAATGGACGGCATAGAAGCCGCAGGAAAGATACGCGAAGACTATAATATCCCGGTTATATTCCTGACGTCTCACGTGGATGAGACTCTCCTTGACAGGGCAAAGATAACCGAACCGTTTGGATATTTACTCAAACCGTTTAACGAAAGGGACCTGCAGACCAACATAGAGATAGCCATATATAAACACTGTATGGAGAATAAACTCAAGGAACTAAACAGAACCCTTGAGACAAGGGTAAAAGAAGAGGTGGAGGGCAACAGGCAGAAGGAGTGTATGCTGATACATCAGTCCAAGATGGCATCGATGGGTGAGATGATTGCCGCAATAGCACACCAGTGGCGACAACCCCTAAACACCATTTCCATCATAGCCCATGACGTACGTGATGCTTACGAATACGGTGAGTTTGACGCTGCCTATCTGTTGCGCTCAGTAGAAGCAACCTTGGCTCAGGTTCGATTTATGACAAACACGATAGACGACTTTATGAACTTCTTTAAACCAAACAAGGAGAAGATTCCATTTAAAATATGTACTGCGATAAATGAAGTAATCCACTTGATAGGTGTCCTGTTTGCAAAGTCCAATGTAAAGATCACCTTCAACTATAAATATCAGGATACCTGTCTCGATGAGCCTATGACAGACGGTATTCAAAATGAGTTCAAACAGACGGTACTCAATATACTATGCAATGCCAGGGATGCCATTGTCAAAAAGAAGAAGCAAGGCTTGTTTATTGCCGGAGAGACAGGTGAGATATCCGTTGAGCTGTCAACCACGGACGATACGGTCAGGGTGGATATCACAGACAACGGTGGAGGTATCCCCCAAGACGTTATCACCAAGGTCTTTGAACCATACTTTACAACCAAAGGCGCAGAAGGCACAGGAATAGGACTCTACATGTCCAAGGTAATCATAGAAAACAACATGGGCGGCAAACTCTACGCAAACAATAACAACAAAGGCGCCGTCTTTACAATTGAATTAAAGAAAATTTGATATAGATATAGTATGACATGTGTATTTAATGATCAGGATTGAGCATTATGGGGTCAAGGGGACTGGTCCCCTTGCAGGGGAGGTCTGA
>JADGAE010000173.1:0-927 GCA_015232165.1 Nitrospirota bacterium | reverse complement strand
CTCCGTCAAAGGCAGCCTGCAAATGAGAGACACCGGTCAGTTTACCAGGTTTATCAGAAACCAGTTTCTGGCCATCGGCGGCCTCAATGACGCGCAACCGTGCTTCAGCATCGGCTTTTCAGGAGATTCCAACGGCAACTGCAAGTACCTGATGCGCATATTTTAGCCAAACAGACTGATACGATACCTTAGCAGTTGAAATACGGATTTTATTGACCCTGCCACGATTTTTTTTGTAGCGGTGGTGCCTTTCTTCCTCTCTTTGCAGGCAACGGGGATTTCCAGTATCCTTAGTTTTTTCAGACAGGCCGTTGCCGAAATGGCTACGTTTGGGGCAAAGATATCCTCGGGGAGTCCGTAGAAGCAGTCAACAAAGGCGGCGCTTCTCATCAGGCGGTATGGGGAGTTGACGTCAACGATCCCGGAGCCAAAGAGGCCTTGTGCAAGCCCCCTTGATGCAAGGGTGATGACGTTGCGCGTGGGGTGGACATTGCGGCCTTCCCTGCTACCGAGCAGGATATCGTAGGCCTGTCTCTGATGCCACAGCTTGTAAAAGTTAGCGGGACTGATCTCGCCGTCCGAGTCTGTCTGGAACAACCACTGTGTATTACAATTGTCGCGATAGCCCTTTAGGATGGTTGCCCCATGCCCCGAATTAGCCTTGTGGTGGGCAATGACCCTGCGGTCCGTTTGAGACAGCATGTCTATGACATTGCCGGTACCGTCCCGTGAGCCGTCGTTGTAGACGTGGAGCTGGAAATCGATCCCAAGTGCATCCAAGGCCTCAAGCCAACCCACCAAAACCCCGCCAATAAGCCCCGCCTCGTTGTAAACCGGCATTATAACTGATAACTCTACCATAAAAGAAAAGAAAAAAAGGAGGGCGGCTCCGCCCCCTCCTCAGACCTCCCCTGCAAGGGGACCAGT
>JADGAE010000172.1 GCA_015232165.1 Nitrospirota bacterium | reverse complement strand
CAAAGAGGGCGGCTCCGCTCGCACAGCGACGTTACCGCGCCCCTCCTTGACCTCCTCCGCAAGGGGGCCGGCCCCCTTGACCCCATTAAAGCGCCGTGAATTTTGTAGTTAATCCAATCGAAACACGCTATAAGTCAAACACGCTACATGCTGGTTTCTTTGAGCATGTCCTTTGCGTGTGACAGAAAGTCGTCGTCCTTTTGCAACTGTCCATACCATCTGGCAAAGAAGTTTACGGAGCGCTTCCAGTCCCCGGTGTGGTAGCTTAAATCATAGGGTTCAGCATAGCCGCACGGTTTAAACAGAATGCCAAAGTCCTCATTGCAATGCGTCATCCTGTAGCCTTTTTTCCGGGCAAGCAGACACAGCTCCACGGCAAAGAAGACGGTCTCTTCATCAAACCCGCCAAGACACTCAAAGACGCCTCTATTGACGCCAAATAATAGCGCCGCAACAAACTCCGCCTTCTTACCTGCTCCGGTTAAGGCGTTTGGCGTAAAGTTAAAATCCGTGCCGGTTGCAAGTCTAAACGGCGTCAGATCAGCGTTGTAGATAGGCATACCGGCAATGCCCTCTCTTATGGAATCCAGAAAGCTATCGTCCTTAACAAGGAGCATCCCCGGTAACATAAAGACCAGGAACTCACCGGAGGATACCTCAAGTCCGCAGTTAAAGAGGGTTGATATCCTCTCTGCCTGACTTGGCACTGTGGTCAAGCCCTCGGACTTGTCCAGGATATCCGTCTTGATGGCATCGTCGGTGGCAACAATAATATATTCAGCATCACGGTACTTTGTATTAGAAGACAGGCTATTCATGGTTGCCATAAAGGCCAGGGGATCATTGCCTGTTGGTATGATAAAGCTGATCCTACCGTTGACCTGTGGTTTTTTGAAGGCAAACTTGGAAGCAGGTCTGGTCTTTTCGTTCTTCACCTTCAGCACATGCGCTATTACGTCGAGGGCACGCTGCACCGACATACCGTCAAGTCTGTAGAAGACCTTCTCCAGGTACTCCTCAGTGGCATCGGTTATTTCTTGTGGCACGCCCTCCTGCATGGTCTTAAAGAGGTTCTCCCAGTTGCCCACCGGTGAGACGGTCTGAGCCACGTTTATGTCCTTGTAGAACTCGTCGCCGTCAACCACGTTATAGAGGTCAAACAGGGGTTTTCTAAATGCCAGTGCCTCAACCCCCAGGGTTGTCTTTCCCATAACGACGCAGTAGTCGGCAACGGCAAGCACCTTGTAGGGGTCATATCCAAAGAGCACAACGGCAGTGGGCATGATCTCCAGTAGCAGTTTTTTGATCTCCTCAAATACGGGATGCGCTACCTGTGGGTGCCACTTAAGGACACAGACGATATCAGGACGCTTAAGTCCCGCCAACAACGCCGCCCATACCGCCTTCTCACCCATCGCCGACCAGTACGTGTTTGGCAAAAAGGCTACGACCTTCTTATCCGGCGGGATCGAAAGTTCCTGCTTAATGGCTCCCACGCTTGCCGCCGTCGTATATTCCTTGATAGCCTCGTCTATGTGGGTATTGCCAACTATTATCATCTTGCTGTAGCTGCACCCGTGACCGAGCAGGCGGTCTCTGGTCTCCTGTCCCCACAGCAGGTTAAACATCGAGTACTCGGTGTGTGTGGTCAGGTTTATCAGGGCATTGTAGTAGTCGCCTTCCTGCAGGGTGATGTAGACAATATCGTGTTTCTTTGCCAGGTGGCCGATCTGTTTCCCCCAGGGGTTCATCTCATGCAGGGTGATAAACATATCCGGGCGCTCTTGCTTTATAAGCTCCTCCAGACAGAAGTAGTCCTCGACGTTTCTCATAAGCGACCTGTGCTGCTGAAACAACGACCAATGACGAAAGCCATGCCAGGTGAAGTTGACCTTGCTCCACTGGTTGAGTATCTCGTTTGAGGCAGCCCGTATACGCTGAGTTGTCTGCTGATTGGCATACTCGATGAGAAACTTGCACCTAAAGTTGTTCTTGATCACATCTTTCTCAAAGGGGTAGTCAACCAGCGATGTAAAAAACATTACCTGGGCCCCCTGTTTCTTAAGCCCCTGAGCGACGGGGAAGAGAAACCTGCTGTGGTGTGGCAGGGCGCTGAAAAAGGCAATCTTGCTGCGCTTTAGCTTAAACATAATCTACTATTATCCTATTAAAAAAAGCATGGTAAGATGGGGTCAAGGGGACTGGTCCCCTTGCGGAGGGGTCTGAGGGGGGGCGGAGCCGCCCCCTTTTTTCTTTTGCTACCATGAAATATAAAGAGGATACATCTACTATCCATTTAGTCATTCTCCTGGAGATTTGCCCCGATCAGGTTACAGACCCGGCAGTTTCTGCGATGGTGACAGTTGCCTGCATCGGGTGGGAGTTGTCCTAGTTTTTCGGTAAGCAGTCTCTTGGCCGCCCTGTGACAGGGGTTAAGTGTCAGACATTTTTGGAGATACTCCGTATTGCCCTCCAGACCATACAGGTGGTAATAGGCCCCTGAGAGAAACTGCTCGTTATAGCAGGCCATTGTGATCTTTTTAAACATCTCAGCGGCCCTGTCCTTGTCAATCAATTCAAACTGCGTGGCCAGGTTGTAAAAGATATGCCAGGTATTATTGTCCTTAAAGTGCTTAAACTGCCTCAGTTCCTTGATCTCAAGAAAGGCGGGGATAAAGTCACCCCACTTCCTTGCAAAGTATGCCTGATCGTGCAGGAATGTCGAAAACACCGCGGGGGTTTTCTTGATGTAATATCTGTAGTTGTGTATGACCTTGAGGTCCAGGGCGGAGGCCACACGTCTACCCTTCTGCCAGGCCTGCATACAGATGTCGAGGTCTTGCTGATATTTCTTGTAGTGTGTGTCAAAGTGATAGTCCTTGCAGTTTTTCACCATCAACACAGCGCTGCAGAGCGTTGGGACATATATGGAGTTGTCTATAATTTCGTCGTAGTCCATTACGAAGTCGGCCCAGAGGTGTGATATTGCGTCGGCGTCGATCCATATGCCGTCGTGATTGGGCTTACCGCTTTCAAAGACGTGTCTGCATCCCACGATATCGGCCCCCAGGTTTTCGGAGACCTCATATAGGCGCTCGAGCCAGTCAGGCTGTAGGATTTCCACGTCGTCATCCAGGAAGACGGCGGACATGCCCCTGTCTGCGCAGTAACCCAACATGCGGTTCATTATGGTTGGGTGATTGAAGCCCCCGTCATAGTTGTTGTCTATGACAAAGAACTCCGCCCGTTTGAGGTCGGACGATTTAACGGACCTGATAGCCCGTCTGGTTATCAGGCGCCTTACGTCGGGACAGCACATTACTATGATGGTATCTTTCACCTTAGCCTCGCATCTATTGAAGCAGCAGATGGCACTGGCGGCAGATTATTGGATGGTCGCATTTGTTTACAAAGGATGAAGAGGGTTTTACATACGTCTGTTGCAGGCTCTGTCTTGCCGGTGAGTGACATGGGTTAAACGTCAGGCAAGCCTCTAGGTGCTGTCTGCCTCCCTCAAGCAGAAAGAGCTGAAAATAGGCCTCTGCTATATACCGCTCGTTAATACACTCAACCACCACACGTTTAAACATATTTACCGCAAGGCCCTTATTAAACGTCTTCAGCCTCATAGCCCTATGAAAGACGTGAGACCACACGGTGTCTTTGCAGAGACCTTTCTTGTAGCGTCTCAACTGTGGTATAGCGTTTAGCCTGGGGATGTAAGATGCCCATTTGTTTGCGAAATAAGCGGAGTCCTCGTTATATGTAGCAGTACATGAGGGGTCCCTGTGCTCGTAGTACCTCAGGTGGTGTATGACCTTAAGATCAATGGCACAGCCCGCGGAGCTACCCTTCTGCCAGGCCTGCAGGCAAATATCGGCGTCGTGATGATACTTCTTGTATGTGGTATCAACGTGATACGATGCGCAATTCCTGACAAGCATCACGGCACCGCACAATGCAGGGACATATATGGCCTTACCTATAACCTCCCCCGGGTCTATCACCATATCCGTGTACAACCACATGGAGAGGTCATCGTCAACGCAGACACCCTCGTGGTTTGGGAGGCCGTTTTCGTATGTGTGGACACAGCCCACGATATCGGCCCCCAAATTGTCGGATGCCTCATACAGGCGGTCGATCCACTGGTAGTCGTTGATCTCCGTGTCGTCTTCAATCAGTATCAGGTTCTTGCCGGTTTGGGCGGCTAACCTGAGCATATCTCTGACAACGCCCGGGTAGTGAAAGGAGGCATCGTAGTGGTTGTCCATTACGATAAAATCGGCACGGCTCAGGTCCGACTCCTTCACAGAGCCAATCGCCCTCCTGGTAAAAAGCCTGTCAACCGACGGACAACACATAAATACAATAGTATCCTTCATATCCAAATACCAAAGAAAGAGAAAGAGAAAGAGAGAAGGGTGCGGCTCCGCCCCCCCTTGAACCCCCCTGCAAGGGGACCAGTCCCCTTGACCCCATAATTCTCAATCCTAATCATCATAGATAAAGTCATTTTATAACTATTCGTCAACGACCTTGTCCTGGTTTCTGATAAACCATGTGGGGTCTGTGATT
>JADGAE010000171.1 GCA_015232165.1 Nitrospirota bacterium | reverse complement strand
GTGTCATTCCTGCGCAAGCAGGAATCCATTAGCCACTACTTTCTTATGCACCCGAGAATTGTTCTGATTGACTTTACTATATAGATCTGGTATCATGTAACAAATAATGTATGTGCGGACATACCATAAAAAGCAAAACGGTAAGATATACAAGACGGCTTATATCGCGCAATCCATAAGGCAAGGCAAGAAGACCACACTGTGAGGGTGGCAAAGGTTGTTAAACCTGTGGGTCTTGCGCAAGAAGTACTTGACAGGTTGGGGATAAGCCTCACTGATGCCTTAAGCGTCATGTGTCCGAGCAACCAAATAGGTACGGATGACAATTAAGAAATTTATAATAGGCCGGCTGTCTTTTATTTTTGCCATATACACGATTTATATATCGGTGAGCATCTTTTACAACTTCCACAAACTGACGATGCAAGGCATCAGGGAGAAGTCCATGGTCACCGCCTCGACGATAAAGGCCGGACTTACGGCACACATGAGTAGCGGTACGATGAATAAGAAGGAGTATTTTCTCCAGGAGATCAGGTATCTCAAGGGGATAGACAAGCTGTGGCTAACACGGGTGAAAGACATTGGCCTGGGAGATGTAAAGGTTGTCGAAATAGATTCCATTGACGAGCTGGCCATCAAGACCAATGAGCCGCAGTTTATCTCTTACAACGTCAGTGGTGCGCAGCGCTTCAGGGTGGCCGTTCCATACATAGCCTCTAACGATGGCAACCTCAAATGTCTCAACTGTCATCACGTCATGGCGGGGACCACCATAGGTATTCTCAACATGGAGATGGACATCAGTGAATTTAAGGATAGCAACATCCACTTCATTGTCTTTACGATAGGTTCGTTCCTTGTGGCAGCGATACTCACCACGTTAGTCCTTATCAATTCGCTTCAGAGGACGGTGGCAATGCCACTGAGGGCCCTTATTGGAATGTTTGCCGAGGCGGTCAGGGAGTACAAGGAAATTGACCCCGAGGAATTTCAACTGCAGGAACACAGGGTCATCGTCAAGGAGATGAACCACATCCTGTATGAAATAAAGGACAGGGACGACGACATACGAACCTTGAACACATTTCTGGAGAACGCGGTGACACAGCGGACTCAGGAGCTGCAACAAAAGGCCATAACGGATAATCTCACCAAGCTCTATAACAGAAACAAGCTCATAGAAGACCTTGAAAAATACGTCAATATACAAAAATCTGCCCTGCTTATTAACATTGACGACTTCTCTCATGTAAACAACGTCTATGGGATGCGTATAGGCGACATGGTCTTAAAGCAGGTGGCCGGCATAATCAAGAGACTCACTCCCGATAACGCTTATCTGTACAGGATATCCGGCGATGAGTTTCTGATGATGATTATCTCTCCAAGTGGCAACCAACAACAAGAGATTGCGTACACCTTGAAGGACTACGTAAACAACAACAACATAAACATCGTTGGCGAGGAATTATATATCAAGATAACCTTCACCATAGGTCTTGACACCAACGTGGAAGAGGTGGTGGTAAGACATGCGACGGTTGCCTTTATGGAAGCCAGGGAGCAGGGCAAGAACAGGGTGCAGGTGTACTCTCCGGACTCTTTGACCGAACAGCGGTACCAGAACAACCTCTACTGGGCCAACGAGCTGAAGAAGGCCATCGAACGACAAGACATCATCCCCTACTTCCAGGCCATAATCGACAACAAGAACGCCAGACCCGGCAAGTTTGAGGCCCTCGTAAGGATGAAAGACAGCACGGGGGCTATCATATCGCCCATCTATTTCCTCGAACCGGCGAGAAAGACAGGAATCTTTACCAGCATCACCAAGGTCATGATAGACAAGACCTTTGAATACTTCAGGGATAAACCCTACGAGTTCTCGATAAACATTACGGACTTTGACTTCAAGGAGGGCTTTCTGCTTGACTATCTCAGTCAGCATACAAGGCGGCACAATATCCCCCCCTCGCGGGTGGTTCTTGAAATCCTTGAGGGTATCAGCATGAAGGGTACAAAGGACACGATAGAGCAGATAGAGGCATTGTCTGCCGGAGGTTTTAAGATTGCCATTGACGACTTTGGGACAGAGTACTCAAACTTCAGCAGGTTGTTGGAGCTGCACGCCGACTACATAAAGATCGACGGCAGTTTCATAAAGGGTCTTGCCACGGACAAAAACAGCCGCAAGATAGTCAAATCGATAACCGACTTTGCCCACAGCATAGATACGGAGGTCATAGCCGAGTACGTCCACTGCAAGGAGGTCCAGGATATCGTCCTTGATCTGGGCATCGACTACTCACAGGGCTACTACTTCTCCGAACCCGTAAGAGATATAACCAAGCTTAAGGGTACATGATTATAGTGTCATTGGGTGTTTATCAACAGCTCAAGGTTTTTCCTGGCATCAACGTCGTTTTTGGCTGCTATATGTCATCCCTGCGCAAACATGAATCTCACCCCTTTCTATAGCCATTTCCTTCTCTGTCTCTGAGCCTCATACAGACAGATTGAGGTACATGCGGCGACATTAAGGCTCTCCGCTGCGCCAATCATGGGGATATTTACCGACAACTCCGCCCTGTCAATCAGCCCCGGGTCAATCCCGGCGGACTCCTCCCCCACAATCAGGGCAAGCGGTATGGTTAGATCGGCTTTGTTTATGGCAATACCCGCATGTGGTGTGGTTACAACCGGCGTTATGCCCCTCTGTCTCACCCACGACAAGAGCCCCTCTGCCGAGGCATACACGACAGGTATATTAAATATACTTCCGGCAGTGGCCCTTACCACCTTGGGTGAAAACGGATTGCACGTCCGAGGCAACACAATTACGGCACCGGCCCCAAGGGCATCCGCCGTTCGTATGATAGCGCCACAGTTACCGGGGTCCTTCACCCTGTCGCACACCACAACAAGCGCTGTCCCCTCGATAACCAGCTCCCCTAACGGGGGCACGTCCTTATGCACAACGGCCACAACCCCCTGCGGCGTCCGCGTCTCGGTCAGCTTATCCATGACATGCCCTGAGACCTCAATGACCTCAAATGCACCGCTGTTTAGCTTGTCAATGGCTGCGGCATTATCTGCCGTATAAAAGAGCCGCTTGATCTCAGCGCCAGAGCCCAAGGCCATAAGCACAACCTTTAAACCCTCCGCCCAAAAGGCTTCGTTTCTATAGAAGGCATGCCTCTTCTTTATTGACATGACCTCTTTTATCCAGGGATTAGAGACCGAGGTTATTACCATAAATATCCAACCATAATTAATTATTCATGTTACTTTGACAATGTCACATTACAATTTTTGCAACTAAAAATGTCTCAACCGCGCCTGCAACCGTAGGAAGCAAAGTGATCAATCCCTGGTTCAGACAATCTCTTAAACTCAAGATTTTACTATATAGCAGATTTCGATTTGTAGTTAATCCAATCGAAGCGCGCTATATCATATCTCTATCTCGCCTCCTTCAATGTTTTTTGCCGTACGGTAGCGCTATTACAAATTCAGCCCCACCATCGACATTTTTAACTGTCAACCTCCCGCCCATATTTGTCTCTATAATGGTCTTTGACATGTAGAGGCCAATTCCCGTACCCTCTGCTCCCTTTGTGGTATAGTAGGGTTCAAATATCATGTCTATTATATCTCCCGGTATGCCACCGCCGTTGTCTATGATTGAAACCATGATTTGTTCGTTGTCTTCATCGCTGGTTATATCTACCTCTATCCGGCCCTGTATCTTATCTCCATTGTTTCGTCGAGAGATAATAGCATCCTTTGAGTTGTTGAGTATGTTGAGTATCACCTGCTTAAACTCATTAGGATATCCGTCCGCCTTTAGCTTCAGCTCATGTTTAGCCTTAACATTAATATTAATGGTGTTTTTGTTAAATATTGCGATAAACATTGATATTAATTCACTTATGGCATTTTTTACATCAAACCAGACTTTTTGTTTTGACGGCTTGAAGAAGTTCCTGAAGTCATCAATAGTTTTCCCCATAAACGCAACCTGCCCCATTGTTACATCAACCGTATTGCCTATATATTCTTCGTTAATTTCACCAAACTTGTAGGCTTCTTTTAAATCCTGTACTGTTATCCCTATCGCATTTAGGGGTTGCTTCCATTGATGTGCTATCAGGCCTATCATCTCTCCCATGGCAGCCATCTTGGACTGCTGTATGAGCAGTTGTTCCTGCATCTGTCTCTTTGAGGTCTCTTGCCGTACAATAGCCTTGAGGTTGGTATTTAAACTGTGTAATTCCTCTTCCAACCGTTTACGTTCAACTGCCAAAGCGTAAATGGAAGCGAGACGTTTTATGATATCTAAATCCGTATCCGTATAGTCCCTCGTAGAATTGGCTAAGGCTATCTGTCCAATCAGTTTGTTTTCTATTATCGATGGTACTGCCATGTACCTCGTAACTGTGATATGTCCTTGGGGGATGCACCCTTTATATGCGGGATGGCCTTGAGGGTTGTTTGTGTAAAACCCTTGTTTCGTATTTAGCGCATATCCCCAAAGAGCATTATAGCCATCCTTACCTTTTGGGAAAGCCAACATCCCTGTTCTTGTATCCACGTTGCACTGTCCGTCTCTCATCAACGCTGTGATGGAATGTCCT
>JADGAE010000170.1 GCA_015232165.1 Nitrospirota bacterium | reverse complement strand
TGCAGGGGGTTCTGAAGGGGGGCGGAGCCGCCCCTTTCTTTCTTGCCTTAAAGTACAGTTACCATGAAATATAAAAAAGATACCAGAAAACTATCACAGGAGCGTTTATGAAGACAAACATATGGCAGCCCCCACGGTTACGGGCAGGGGCTCACACGGGGGAAGAAGAGCGGCACGCAACGTGGTTTGAGCTGTTCTATGACCTCATCTTTGTGGTGGTGGTTGCCCAACTGGCGGATTTTCTAAAACACCATTTATCCATTAGCGGCTTTATTCAATACATCTTCTTGTTCATACCGGTGTGGTGGTCATGGGTAGGGGCGACCTTTTACGCAACGCGCTTTGACACCGACGACCTGGGACACCGGGTGCTCACCATCGTGCAGATGTTTGCCGTCATGGCCCTGGCCGTCAGTGTCTCTAACGGCTTTGATAAGTCCTCCGTGGCCTTTGCCCTGAGCTACGTGGCAGTGCGCACTGTGCTCATGGTCCAGTACGCCCGGGCCATGTACTACGTCAGAGAGGCCGGGGCCTTGATCAAGGGCTATACGATGGGTTTTTCTATTGCGGCGGCCATGTGGTTTGTCTCCGTCTTTGTGCCGTCCCCATACCGGTTCATCCTCTGGGGCATGGCAATCATCGTGGACTACGCAACCCCCCTGATCCTGGGTAAGGTTCAGGTCGAATTCCCCCCTCACCTCATGCACCTGCCGGAACGATTTGGGCTGTTTATCATAATAGTCCTCGGAGAGTCGCTATCGGGTGTGGTGCGCGGGATATACAACCTGAGCTGGAACCCTGCATCGTTGGCAACCGCCGGCATGGGTCTGAGTATCGTTATCAGCCTCTGGCTTATGTACTTCGAAAACCCCGATAGTACTGATATGTGGGATACATTGCAAGAACAACTCTTCCATACCTACAACCTGTGGATATACTCACACCTGCCACTGGCGATATTCATCACCGCAAGCGCCGTGGGTGTAGAATTGATAATCTCAAGCTCCGCAAACCTCAACATCCCCGATAATGTCCGCTGGATATTCTGCGGCTCCGTCATCTGTTGCCTAATAACCTTGTGGATAGTCCGCTTTGCCTCTACCACAATCGTCAGCAAGGGCAAACGAGACCACGATATCCTGAGACTGGCAACAGCCGGCGCCATCCTCATACTCGCCATCACTGGTAAACATCTGTCACACCTGGCCACCATCGCCATAGTCGCGGTCATGTCTGCCGTGGTAGTGGCCGCTGACCTGTATAAACAGAAATAGATAAGTACCTGCCCATTCAAACGAAGAAAGAAGGGAGCGGCTCCGCTTCTTGGTGCTCCAGGAGGGGTCAGCGAGGGGCGAGCCGCCCCGGGCACGAAGAAGTCCCCTTGACCCCATTAAAGTGTCGTGAATTTTGTAGTTAATCCAATCTAAACGTGCTATATATGCATTTTTATTACCGCTTGTTGTCCACCAAAAATTTATGCACCCCTTTGCAAAGGGCATATTGACAGAGAAAATAGAACCGTTGTATAATAAAGACATACAAAAAATAAAGGAGATTGCGTAATGGATAGGAAGGATTTCAATTTCAGTTACATGATGGGTTACTTATATAATGCGATAAAATCAGCAGACGTGGATGAGGCATATGATACGTTTATGCTCATCCTGGATTTGGTATTTTTAGGTAAGGATGTTCCCCCGTTTTTTGCTGAACTGTTGGATAAGGCCACGCTGAGGATGCTTGATGACATAGATTTGGTTAAGTACAAAAGCAAGGAAACGATAGCCAAAGAGGGCGAACATAGCGAGTCAATGTTTATAATAGTAAGCGGTAATGTGCGCGTATCTCAAAAGAAGATCAAGGCAAAGGGACCTCTGCTTCCATTACCGCCAATTCTGATAAATCACCTTATAACCAACCTTCTTATGGGTGGCCCAAAGACACTGTCCACGCTTTCAGTGGGTGATTTCTTTGGAGAATCGGCCTTGTTTTCGTCAAAGCCTATGCCAATCACCGCCACTGCCGAAACCGATGTGGAGGTGCTGGTGATAACTGCCAAGTCACTTCAAAAAGCCATGAGTGTCAAACCCAACCTGCGTTCACTGCTAAAGGAGTACTATGTTTCAAGGCTTGATTCCATGTTTGAGTCTCTACAGAAAGAACAGAGTTCGCTACAATCCTGTATGTTTGGTTCTCTTCTTGGGGCTGCAATGCCGGGTGAGAACAGCTTTTCAAACAGTTCAATGCTTTTGACGGCAGAGCCCGAGGGCAAGGAACTCTTACAACGACAGTCATCTTTTTCGTTTAAACCGCAATCTCGGGTGGAAGTTGGCCTGGAAAAAGTGAAAACCCTCTACGCGGGAAATCGAAAACCGGAGGCGGCACTCTTATATCTAACCCTCGGCCGTCTCTTCGTTAGGGATATTACCGGCATCTTTACCGACAGGCTTGTTACCAAGGTATTGGACAATCCTAAAGTCAAAAAGATAACATTACTTTCCGACGTCCTGAATAAGATACAACGCATAATGCCGGAGAAACCCCCGATTCCGGAGACGGCTGACGAGTCCGATTACCGCATGAATTTCCTTGCACTGTTTAACGATTTACTGAAAAGAAAACTCGATAAGGTATCACAGGAGAATTATAAACGGGGACAGACAATTATAAACCACGGGGATGTGTCCGACTCTATATACGTAATCAAAACGGGCTCCGTTAAGGTTCATCCTGTCGATGTGTTGCCTGACAAGGAGGAAAGTAAGGATATCATTCTTGGCAAGGGGGAGATTTTTGGCGAAATCTCTTTCTTTACCAAACAACCCAACTCTGCCTCCGTTATTGCCGCTGAAAATACGTCAGTTTATGACTTAAAGAGACCCCTTGTTACGGAAATTGTGAAAGAATACCCGGAGGTTTTTAAATTCTTTGAGAAGGTGTACCAGGACAGAATTAACGGTTTGATTAAAGAGGCCGAGGCTATTAAGGCATATTACCAAAATGATCTGAGCCTATAACTGCCTCAATGGTCGGGCAGTATCACAAGCAGCAGCAAAGCCCCTGTTAAAACGCAATGGCTTGTTGCTTTTAAAACCCTCTTTGAGGGTTATATCTTAACTCCGCTAAAAAGCGATATTGGCAATGTGATGACCGCTTTAAAGAGGAGAACATTTATAGGAGTATTGTTGTATGAACAAAAGAATGTATAAGTTGCATGCAGTGGTGTTTTTGTTGTTGTTGATGATCTTGACGTTTTCATCGTTGTCTTTTGCCACAAACGGGGTTAACCTAATAGGTATAGGCAGCAGCTCAAGGGAAATGGGCGGAACCGGTATCGCGGCACCTCAGGATGCAGTTGGGGGAATCTACAGCAACCCTGCAGCGATAGAGGATTATCAAAAAATTACCTTCGACTTTATGGGAACCGTGTTTATCCCCTCTATGACCACTAAAGTTACCGTCGGAAATCTTTCTTACAGTGCCGACAGTTCAAGTAAAATTTATCCCATACCGTCTATTGCTTTTACGATTCCGGTATCTACGCAGGTAACTGTCGGACTTGGGGCTTATGGGATTAACGGCCTTGGTGTGGACTACAGAAACACCAGTGTGGATAACACCAAATTTTACGATTTCTCCGCCATGTATGGCCGTCCTGCCGGAAGTGTCATGTATCCACTTATAGCGGGATCATATACCAACTTTAACTCCATGCAGTTTTCACCTTTTGTAAAGTACAAGATTAACGAACAATTTTCCGTAGGTCTTGCGGGCAGATTGAATTATGCGATGATGGATGCAGGCAGCGGAACATCCCAGGGCTATGGAGCAGGGGCAAAGGTCGGTGTGCTCTATAAACCGATGGATATGGTATCGTTAGGCTTAACGTATTTATCCCCGGTAGATGTAAAGTACAAAAAAATGTCTGATTTTGACGGCGATGGTACACTGGATGATCTCAAGCTTGCACAACCCCAGGAGGTAGGGTTTGGTGTTGCGGTTGAACCGATTAAGGATAAGTTTCTGGTAGAAACTAATCTTAAATGGGTAAACTGGGGAGGCGCTACCGGTTATGAAGATTTTGACTGGGAAGACCAGTGGGTATTAGGTGTTGGTGCACAATATAAACCTGTAAAGGAATTAGCACTCAGGGCCGGTTACAACTATGGCAAAAACCCCGTCGCTAACCACAGCAACTTTAACGGTGCCGCCATGATCTCCATGCAGGGGCACACCATGCCGACGTACTATTATGAGTCATTCAGAATGATCGGTGGACCTGCCTTTGTCGAGCATCATGTTACCCTGGGCCTTCAGTACACGATAACTCAACAGGTCAATATCAATCTCGGTTACATGCACGCATTTAAGAATTCCATGAAAGAGACCGGCACCAACATGGCAGGGATGCCAACCTCCTTTGAGTCCTCATTGGTGGAGGATTCTATAGAATTAGGCGTTAAGATTAGATTCTAATCCTTCCATCAGTGTCCGTATGTTGTTGGCGCCTCACCCCTCCCTCAGACCCACCCACAAGGGGAGGGGTGAGGCACCCCCCCGCCACAAAGAAGTCCCCTTGACCCCATTAAAGCGCCGTGAATTTTGTAGTTAATCCAATCGAAACGTTCATGAATGGGTGCCCTATTCGCCCCCGCCCATGAAAATTGCGAGAGG
>JADGAE010000169.1 GCA_015232165.1 Nitrospirota bacterium | reverse complement strand
TTGATCCCCTTCCCCCCAGGGCAGACCATCAGTGCCTCCCCACGATTGACACCGCCACCCCTGAAACCTTCAACCCTCAACGTCCTATCTATTGAAGGATTGAGTGTCACTGTTATAATCATCTATTCTTTATGCTATGCATTTGCGTAACATGAGTAATATAATCAAGGTCTCACAACCTTCTTCTGTCATCTATGTTGAAAGACGGTCCATCGTTGTGGGATAAATATCTGCTCATAGGTCATCAGCGCAAAGGTGTCCGTCATGCCTGCGATGAAGTCACACACCATCTGGTTGAGGTCTGAGCCGCTCTCTTGTGGGACTTGACCTACAACCAGCTCAGGGTGAGCAATATAGTAGTCATATAGGTTCTTGAGGATGTACCTGGCCTTGTTAAACTCCGACCTCAGAAAATCACTCTCATAGACGTGTTCGTACAGAAACCCCCTCAATATTTCAACGGCGCATAACACCTCGTCGGACATCTTGAGGCGTTGCAGGTCTACCGTCAGGGTGTTGTAGACTATGTCCCTGACCATCGTGTCTATCCTCTTGGAGTGTCTGTTTCCCAGGATGGCAACAACCTCGCGGGGGATATCTGTCTCTTTGACGGCCTCTGCCCTGAGGGCGTCATCGAGGTCGTGGTTTACGTAGGCGATGACGTCGGAGACGCGGACGATCTGTCCTTCGAGGGTTTCGGCACCTTCGTTGGCGTCTGTCGGCAGGATGTTGCCCTTACCTTTTGAGTGTTTGATTATGCCGTTGCGTACCTCATGTGTGAGGTTGAGACCGCGACCATTTTTCTCGAGGAAGTCCACGACCCTCAGACTCTGGACGTAGTGGTCAAAGCCATTCTTGTGCAGTTCTCTCAGCACGGTCTCTCCGGCGTGTCCAAAGGGGGTGTGTCCAAGGTCGTGGCCCAGGGCCACGGCTTCGGTGAGGTCTTCGTTCAGACGCAGGGCACGGGCAATCGTGCGCGAAATCTGCGCGACCTCAAGGACGTGGGTCAGGCGAGTGCGATAGTGGTCACCGCGTGGGGCGAGGAATACCTGCGTTTTGTGCTTGAGGCGACGAAACGACTTTGAGTGGATTATCCTGTCGCGGTCCCGCTGGAAACACGTCCGGATATCACCCTCGTCCTCTTGCAACCGTCTGCCCTTGCTGTTTACGCTCAGACAGGCACGACTATGCAGGTACAGTCTCTCCCTCTCCTCTATCTCATGCCTTATCGTCATTGAAAAAAGGAAGAAGAAGGGGGGCTTAAGTGGCCGAAAAGACCGCTCCCCTTCTCTATCTTGTCTTAATCCTACTGTACCTGCCAGTCGCTGGTAAGGCCGACAACTGAATAGCCTCCATCGGCTATTATGTGGCCATTGAGCAGCCATACGTAGACGTCACCACTTGGGGTGTATTGCCAACATATGTCGAGCTTGCCATCGCCGTTATAGTCGCCCGTTTTCTTAATCTGCCATGCAGAGGACATACCGCGTGCCACGTAATCGCCACCGGCTATGCTCAGACCATTCATCACCCACATGGCGACATCGCCTGTTGTGGTGTCTTGCCAGAGAACGTCGGTCTTGCCGTCACCACCAAAGTCGCCTACGGCCTTCATCTTCCAGTTGTCCGGGACACCAATGGCAACATAACCCGTTGACGATATGCTCAGGTCGTTTAGTAACCAGCCGGCTACATCACCGGTTGTCTTGTGCTGCCACAGGACGTCGCTCTTGCCGTCACCATTGAAGTCGCCCACGGCCTTAAACACCCAGTCGGACTTCATGCCTATGGTCACGTAACCGCCTCCCTTTATGACCGCTGAATTCATAAACCAGATATAGACATCACCAAGTTGAGTGTGCTGCCAGAGGATGTCGCTCTTGCCGTCGCCATTGAAGTCGCCCACAGCCAGGACCGCCCAATCACCGGGTAAGCCCTCAACGACATAGCCTCCACCCTTTATAGTTGTACCGTCCATGAACCACAGATATACGCCGCCATTTTCGGTGTTCTGCCAGAGGATATCGCTCTTGCCGTCGCCGTTAAAGTCACCGATGGATTTGATCTGCCAAACGTCCGGTATACCATTGGCCACAAAGTTACCTCCCGCTATCAACGCCCCGTTCATAAGCCATATATACAGGTCTCCTGTTGTGCTATTACGCCAGAGGATATCGCCCTTACCATCGCCGTCAAAGTCGTACCTGGTAAAAGACACATTGTCTGATGATGCACCTTGGGTCACCGTAAAGGTCTGCCCCGCTATGGTGACGGTCCCGGTGCGCTGGGTAGTTTCCGTATTGGCCGACACTGAATAACCAACACTGCCACTGCCTGTGCCGGAGCTGCCCGATGTCACCGTTATCCAACCAACATTGCTTGTTGCACTCCACGTGCATCCGCTCTCCGTTGTCACGGCAACACTGTTGCTGCCACCGCCCGAGGTAAAGGTCTTGCTCGTCGGGGTTATCAAGTAGTTACACGCCCCCAACTGAGTCACCGTAAAGGTCTGCCCCGCTATGGTGATAGTCCCGGTGCGCTGGGCCGTACCCGTGTTGGCCGACACTGAATAGCCAACACTGCCACTACCGGTGTTATAGCTGCCGGAGTTCAGCGTTATCCAACCGACGTTGCTCGATGCCCCCCATGTACAGCCTGTGCTTGTCGTAAGACTGACACTGTCGCTGCCGCCACTTGAGGTGAAGGTCTTGCTCGTTGGACTTAGCGAATATGTGCAGCTTATACCGTCCTGAGTCACCGTAAAGGTCTGCCCCGCAATGGTCATAGTTCCGGTGCGTTGGCTGACCGTCGTATTTGCTGCCACCGAGTAGGCAACGCTGCCACTGCCGCTGCCGGAGCTGCCCGATGTCACAACTATCCAACCGTCATTGCCTGCCGCGCTCCATGTACATCCTGAGCTTGTTGTTACATTTACGCTATCGCTACCGGCACTTGAGGTGAACTGCTTGCCCGTTGGGGTGAGTGAATAGCTGCATCCCGTACCGTCCTGGGTCACGGTAAAGGTCTTGGTGGCTATGGTGATAGTCCCTATGCGTTGTGCGGCACCGGTATTTGCGGTCACTGAATAGACAACTTTGCCGTCACCACTGCCGGAGCTTCCCGATGTCACCGTTATCCAATCGGCGCTGCTTACCGCGGTCCACGAACATCCGTCGGTTGCCGTCACGGTCACGTTGTCGCTGCCGCCGCTTAACGTAAAGGTCTTGTTTGTCGGACTTATTGCGTAGCTGCATGACTTTGTAAACGTTGCCGTTACAGTCTTTGCAGCCGACATAGTCAGGGGACAGGTAGAAGCCGTCCCCGAGCAGTCCCCCCCCCATCCTGCAAAGGTTGAGTTGTCACTGGCCGTTGCCGTGAGGGTTACGGAGGTGCCGCTGGAGAACAGCGCGGAACACGTTGAGCCACAGCTTATGCCCGAAGGCGAACTCGTTACCGTGCCACTACCGGTACCGGAGGTGGAGACGTTCAGATTGAACACCGAACCGATATATCCCCCTCTGACGGCCCAAACACTGTTGTTGTATGTTTTGTCGTATGCAGCCTCTACGCCATCGTATATGTAAACAGTCCATGCCTTGCCGGTACTGGCAGCAGAGGTGGTAGATGACCAGTAGGCGTTAGATTGCACATTCGTAAACGGATGACCGGATGGCAACGAAGAACCAAAAGTTCCGCGATTTAGTAAACTCAACAGCTCTTTTCTGTTTGGAAGCCGCCAGTCGGTGTAACCAATATAGGCGGACGTATTAAGACACGCCACGTAGTTAAGCGCCGCAGCCCAGCTCATATATCCACCCGTGCATGAAGACCCTACGGTTGGAGCGCCGGCGTCTTCAGTCCAGGTTAATCCCGTGAGGTTATCGGTTATTGTGGTACCGTTGTCGGTAAATCTCGGATTAGGCCAAGGCATACCCTTCTGTACCGCGCCGTCATCGTTACCGCCATAGGTGGCAGTCTGTCCGGTGGTCCACACATAGGCGCTATTATATGGCGACAAACCGGAGTCACGAACCAATAAAACATAGTAGTTAGCGGACTTGTCTATACTGCTAAGGGTGCCGTCATACATATCGACAAAGAATGCCTTGGATGTAAGGATCGAGTAGGTTGTTGATGACCAGTAGATGGAGGCCGCCATGCCCGTAAACCCCTTGGAGGTAAGCCAGGTGGCAGCATTGGCCTCCTGGGCATTGGCAAGGCTCTCAATTTCGTTTATGTTTGGAACGCGCCAGTTGGTGTAGCCCTGGTAAGCGGCAGTGTTTAGGCAATCCACATAAGTAATAATGGTCGATGGCCATGTCAATGTACCTCCCGTGCAAGTGCCTACCGCCGGTACGGAGGCGTTTCTGGTCCACATCAGCCCCGTGAGTTTGTCCGTAATCGTCTGCTCGCTGTTGACTGTAAAGCGCGGCTCAGGCCAGGGTACACCTGCCCTTATGGCACCGTCATCACCCGTAGCGTAGCTCGTCGTCTGTCCCGTCTGCGGAAGGTTAAGGCTGGCGGCATTGACCACAACCACAGAGGCAAGTAACACCATCACCACCAACAACAATGGGAAATACCATCTCCCCATTATGCGGCCATAGCCACCACTGATATGCTCCCTCTCTCTAAAAAAGTATCCGAACATAAAAGGCACCTCCAAATTTTTTCTATACCCTTTCATTCTAGCAAAAGCCCTAAAGATTTTACAAGATACCCCGGGGGAAGGGTCAGGGCAATCGCATTTGACCGTAAGAAAAGAAAAAAGGAGGGCAGCTCCGCCCGCACGGCGGGTGTTGCCGC
>JADGAE010000002.1 GCA_015232165.1 Nitrospirota bacterium | reverse complement strand
AGGCCGCTATGGCGATCCTGCCGCCAAGGACGAGCTTTGACTCCTTGGGTATCTCAATAACAAGCGGGGTTGATAAAGTGCTTTGGCAGGCCAGGACCATCCCGGCATCCATCTCCTCCTTTTGGAGCTTGCCATACCCCTTGGCCTCAAACTGACCCTCCAGCACCCTGACCTTGCACTTGCCACAACTGCCCTTACCTCCGCATGGGGCGGCAAGGTAGACACCGTTTCGTTTTAGGGCGTCATAGATGGTCTCGCTTTCATGTACGTGGAGAGTCCTCTCTCCGACTATCTGCATCTCTATCGTCTTGGTCACTGATTGGCTCCCTTTCTGCTGTTACTTAACTATATTGTTGTAGATAATCCAGGACTGTTTATCCCGATTACCAATTTTGTCTACGACCTCTATTTCGATAACGTTTTTGCCAGGCTTTAGGCTCACCGTTGTTGAGAATGAGCCGTCTTTGTTGACGTTGACGCTCCGTTTGCCAACGGTCAGGGCAACCTGACCCGCGCCGCCTGCGACCTTACCTTTAAGGGTTGTCTCATCGGGTTTTGAACGTAGAGTTGCCTTGTCTTCGTCAGGGAATTCAAGCGATATCTTCAGAGGCGTCTTATCTTTTCTGACTATCATGTATGTCTTGGTTTCAGTGTGGCCTAAGCCGTCCTTGGCGGTGACGGTGAGTTTGTTCTTGCCGGTATCCAATTTAACGGTATAACTGAAGTTACCCTTACCGTCTGTCTGTACGGGTTCGTTGTTGATGCTGACCTGTGCCTGCTGTCCCTCTACAATGCCGGTGATGTTGAGGGTCTCATCCGTAGTGCTTGTGTCATCGGATATACCGGTTAGCGTAAGTCGCAGAGTAGGCGGAGATTTTCTCTCGGGCGTAGGTTTTGGAACAGGCGTAGGTTTAGGCGTGCGTGTGGGGGCCGGCTTGAGCGTATGAGCAGGCGTTGGTACGAGTGTTGGCTCCGGAGCATGTGTGGATGCCGGTTTTACCGTAGGAACGGTAGTAGGCACCGGCGTTGGAACCGGAGTAGGCCTTGGCGTTGGCACCGGCGTTGGTTCCGGAGTTGGCGCAGGCGTTGGCTTAGGTGTAGACTTAGGCGTTGGCTCCGGTGTTGTCGGCGGCGGTGTCGTAGGGATCGGCTCACAGGTTGTAAACATACCAATGGTTTTGCACTTCTCCGCCGCCTCCGAGACACCCGGACTGATTGTACGCCTTACCGAGACTCCAGCTTGCGATATGATAAAAAACAGCGCCACCGCAAGAATTGCTATTTTAAGGATCAGGTATATAATGCCCCTATCAAAATAACCTTTCGTATTCAAGACAATAATCTTCCTGATATGAACGTCACACTATCAAAACCTTAACTTAACGGTTATCGGCAAGTTGGATTCTATCTTGATATCACCCCCCAAGGACAGCGTGGACTTGTCAATGGTAACCTGTATTTCGTCTCTCTCTATGCCGGCATAGGTGACATTTCCAGTGACGGAGAGGTTAGCGGATGAGAGGTTGTCCTTAGTCATGGTATCTGCGGAGAATCCAAGGAATGTCAGGGGGAATTCAACGGAGGGGATTTTTTTTTCACCGACCCGTTTGGCCTGGATTACAATATTGCTTTTTCGTGGTTGCAGTGCAATCACGCAGGAGAAGTCTCCGTCTCTTGTTATTGTTAGCGGTTGGTTGTCTATGGAGAGTCGGAGGTTTTCATCAAAGACTCCCCGGGCATGAGTGTCTCTGACAACGGGGGGCTTCTTTTTAACCTCAACGCCTTGTTGAATCCCGGCATCCGGTGCAGTGGCAGGAGGGACCGGCAGGGGTAAAGGCTCCATGGTGGTCTGCTTGGTCTGATTTTTGGCCGGCATATTATCGGCATCCGGGGTCTGACATGTCTTTTGTAGATCGAAGAGTTTGCCGTTAGGGGCGTACTCGAAGTCATACATCCCGATTCTAAGTGTTTTGTCCTTGGGGTCGAGCCCGATTGCCTTGTTAAAGTACATCATGGATATCTTACAGTTGCCGTCTTTGAGGGCATCAATCCCCTTTTCGTATGTCATTAGCGCCGAAACAGACCCCGCAAAGGCATCAGAGCCACATACAGCACACAAGGAAAAAACCGATATCAACAGCGCTAGCATGTCCCTACTTAACCGACATAAAATCATACCTCTTCGTATAAGCATTAGGCTCCTTATCTGCCGCTAAGGGCTGAAAATTTCCTTAACATCAATCTCAAGACCATCTATTACCCTGGACTTAACCACACCGGTACATTCGGCATATGAAAACAGCTCATATCTATTGTCTTTGAGGGTTAGTATCTCTATCATCTCCAGTTCGGGGATTACAATCCAATATTCAGGTACACCATATCTTTCGTATATGTCCCTCTTTGTTATCATGTCTTTTGCCGACGTGCCCTTTGACACTATCTCACATACCATATCGGGGACCCCTCTGACCCAATCCTGGAATATATCTATGTTTTCGGTTCTTATAAACAGCAGGTCAGGCTGTACTCTATTGACTCCTTCTTCAAGGATAACATCGAGAGGGGAATAATAGACTTCGCCTATTTTCTTTGCTGTTACAAACGTATAAATTGCGTGATTTACCCTTTGACTAATCCTTTGATGTTTACCAAAAGGGCTAGGCGGCATAACTTTTTCTCCATTGATTATTTCCGTTAAATCAAGGTCATTTGACGGTTCTAATAGTCCTTGCATTGCTTCCATTCCCAGAGTTTCCTTTAGAATTGATAGACCATAGAGACGGTTACCTTATCTCTGTCCTTGGCCAGGTCAACGGCCGTATCAAGCTGCCAGTGTTTAAAGAGTACCGTTCCCAAACCGCCCGTCCAATGCCAGATGTCTTCACCGCCTTTATAGAGGTTGTAGTATGAGGTTTTTTCGTTTGCGTACAGGGAATGTTTTGGCTCGTAATAAGTACCCGTCCTGAAGGCGATCGGTGTCTGCTCTACGTACAAGATATACTCGGCACCAACGTGAAACTCCCAGACATCAGGGATATCATAGTTTTCGGCCTTCAGGTCACCGGCTTTGGCACATCCTCCTTTGGATGAGACAATGCACTTGGTTGGCACAAAGCCGTCTAACAGGTCCGAGTACTTGACATACTTACCCTCGGTAATAAGTGTCAGGTTTTTTATTGGTTTTACGGCAGCACCAATTGAAAAGGTATCAGGGATTTTATATTCCATAACCGACTTGAACAGGGCAGCGTTATTAGATACCACGGCATTTGAAATATACTGATAATTGAAGGCGGGCATCCTGCTGTAATTAACTCCAAATCTCAGGATATCCATTGGCACAAAAAGCACCCCAGCACGATAAGCCATCTTCGTAGATGCTCCCGTTGACTCTGCAGCGCTATTATATGTTCCGGCTGTTGTGGTTTTGTATTCCTTAAAAACGAAGTTACTCTTTAAATCAAGATTTGCCTCGCTGAACCCTGCACCCACAAACAGCTTCTCATCAAAAAAGCCCTTGGCAAGGCTTAGACCATATTCATCGACCGAAACCTTGTTGTAACCGGGTTGTTTAAACACGCTCCCCTTCGTATCACTGCCATAGGCAAACTCGGAGTTGGAATAAACCAACTTGTTGTAAAACAAAGACACATTGATAAAATTATCAAAGAGCGGTGTTGAAAAGGCTGCAAAGGAGAGTTTAGTATTGTTTTTAATGCTCGTATCCGTGTAGGTTTTAAGATTGTTAAATTCGGGCCAATCCTTTGTATCATACTTCTTATCGTAATGCCGGTATGTGCTCTCAGCGGCAATCTGTGTCCTTGGCAACTGGGCCAGACCGGCAGGATTGCTTATTGCGCAGGTTGCATCATCGGCCAGGGCCACAAACGCACCACCCATACCACTGGCTCGCGCACCGGGTGGTGTGAAGTTAAAGTCTGCCAAGCCCCACTCTTCGCTGTTGGTGATTGCAAACACCCCTGTCGGAGCCCCCAGTACTACCAGCATAGTCATTAACAACAACATGTTAATAAAACGTAGTTTGTTCAACTTCTCCATAATACTCCTCCTAAGCAAAAATACTTCCTCCAACAACGTTGGGATTTTAATTTATACCATATTCTTATCTGTTTATGCAACAGGGTAATGGGTACGTAAGTTTTTAGCGGGTATTTTTGGGTTATTGTTAAATCTGTCTTTGCACTTTTTCCTAAACAGCAGTTTATAGGTATCCTCTTTAAAAAGCATGGTAAAATTAACTTCATGGATTAAAGACCTGGATTCCTGCTCCCTTCCCTGTTCAAGCCAGGGACATGGTTCAGGCCAGGGACATGTTTCGCAGGAATGACAGTTACAGCCGTTTTCCAAGTGTGTCATTCCTGGCTTGACCAGGAATCCAGGACGCGTAAAGGTATAGTTACCATGAAATATAAAGAAGATACGTTTATAGCACGTTTCGATTGCATGCGATACAAAGAAAGAAAGGGGCGGCTCCGCTCGCATAGCGACGTTGCCGCGCCCCCTTCAGACCCCCCCGCAAGGGGACCAGTCCCCCACTGAGCCGGGGGGTCGCTGACCCCTTGACCCAGTAAAAAGCCACATTTTTTGTATTTAATCCGATCGAAATCTGCTATATAAGGTGAGTTATCTATCTTGATTATTGTGGTATAATAAGAGCAATCACGGATATGAGGGTTGATTTTTTATGGAACAGGCTGATTTACTTAACGACATACTCAGTTCGTCTATAGACGTTGCCATAGTGGCGACGAACTTGCAATTTGTCATTACCTACTGTAACAAGGTGGGTGAGGGACTGTTGGGGTGTACGGCAGAGTATCTCATTGGCAGGTCGGTTATAGACATCCATAACAGCAGGGGGGTGGACATGACCTGGTTTGAGGCCGGGATAAAGGCGGTCAAGACCACGGGGAGTTTCATGTATGCCTACAAGCAGGTGCGCGGCAAGAGCATACGCTATATAGAATCGAAGGTATCGGCCATATTCAACGTCAACAGGGAGTTGGCGGGATACGTCCTGATGTCCAAGGATGTGACGGACAACAGGGTCGTGGAGCTTGCCCTGCGTCGTCACATAGAGATAGACAGGTTAAAGGCCGAGATATCGACCAATTTCATACGGGTAACGGCACAGGACCTCTTCGACGAAATCAACGTAACGATAGATATGATGGGCAGGTTCCTGTCGATGGACAGGGGGTACGTGTTTATCAGCGAAGGAGCCGGCATGGAGGCATATGCGTATGAGTGGCATGCCCACGGGGTCAATCCGTGCCTTGAGTTGGTGAGGAAGATGACTCGACGGAGGTTTCCGTGGTTTATGGGGATGGTCAAAAAGGGCGATTTCTTTGCGTTTAGTTCGATGCCGGAGGCGTCTTCCGAGACGGAACGGCAGACACTGACACTTATGGGCATTAAGTCAACGGTCGTCGTGCCGATGGTCTATGGCGGTAACGTGGCAGGCTTCTTGTGGTTTGCAACAACGACGGAGGAAAGGGCATGGAGTGAAGAAGACATCATGCTCATAAAGATGGCAGGTGACATATTCATTAACGCCCTTGTCAGAAACGAGACGCAACAGCGCCTGCAACAGTTGGCACACTTTGATGTGCTGACCAACATCCCTAACCGCACGTTGTTCAACGACCGTCTGACTCAGGCCATGGAGCAGGCCCTGCGCAATGGCAAGAGACTGGCCCTGTTGTTTCTGGACCTTGACAGGTTTAAGACGATAAACGACACCCTGGGGCACAACGTGGGAGATATGTTATTGCAGGAGACGGCAGCGCGCCTCACTGCCTGTATCCGTCGCTCCGACACCGTAGCCCGCATGGGGGGGGATGAATTTACTGTTATCATTAACAACGTAACCAACAGCGTGGCCGTTACAAACGTGGCAAAGAAGATAATCCGGGCGCTGTCCGAGCCGTTTTATCTTGGCGGACATGAGTGCTCTATTGGCGTCAGCATTGGCATCAGTGTCTTTCCCTCCGATTCAGCCGACACGACAACCCTGCTTAAGTACGCCGATATTGCAATGTATCAGGTCAAGACCCACGGTAGAAACGATTACCGGTTTTATTGCCCCAGCATGAATGAAAAGGCCATGAGGCGTCTCAGTATAGAGGGGCTCCTGCGCAAGGCGCTTGACGGAAGGGGATTTGACGTGCTGTATAACCCCAGGGTTGACATATACTCGGGACAGATGAAGGGCATGGAGGGGGTTTTGAGGTGGCACACGCCCGATATGGGCAACATATCCCCCCGGGAGTTCATTACCGTGGCCGAGGAGGCGGGTCTTACGGTACCGCTGGGCAGTTGGATGCTCAAGGAGGTCTGTCGGCAGGGCAGGCTGTGGACGGAGGAAGGCTTTAATCATATTCGGATGGCAATTAAACTCTTGGGCAGTCAGTTCAGACACAGACAGATGCTGCAGATAATCACGGAAACCATTAAAGAAACCGCCGTTGACCCCGCCAACCTGGAATTTGAATTAACCGAAGACACGCTGATGCAGGATGTTGAGGAGTCAGTCAAGGCGCTCTGGAGGCTTAAGGATGAGGGGATTAATATCACCATTGACGACTTTGGAACGGGGCACTCCTCCCTGTGTCACCTCAAGCGTTTCCCCATAGATGCCCTCAAGATGGATAAGACGTTGGTACGGAGGATCGTCACTGATGCCGACTACTCTGCCATAGCGCGTGCCATCGTTGCCTTTACCCACACGCTCAACCTCAAGGTCATAGCCGAGGGGGTTGAGACCCTCGACCAACTGGAGTTCCTGCGTGCCATCAAGTGTAACGAAGTCCAAGGACCGATATTCAGTCCCCCTGTGCAAGCAGATACCATAGCCCAACTGCTTGCAGAGGAGATGCACTTTAACGTCCGCACTCAAAAGACCCTCAATCGAAGGTAGCATATCGGACAACCGAGTCTTTAAGTCATGAAGGTATTTTTACATGCTTTTTAAATGAGGATACGAAAAAATAGCCTGTACGATAAACCTATTGCCAAAAATATTGAGGATGGCGCTGTTTTAGCTATATATTTGCCCATTGGGATATGACGGTGGCAATCTCATGTAAATTACTCCAGTCTCATGGCGTCTATATAGAAGGAGATCATGTTTTTGAGTTCGTCGGTTGCGTCGATAAACTCTATGCCGAGGAACTGACTGCCGTCTTTGATTTGGGAGTTTTTCGCCACGCACTCAATGTTCTCAAAGACCTTTTCAAGCAGCTTGAATGTGATGTAGTAGTTCTTGTCGATGACGTAGAGTTTGCTGTCCATCCCCGAGGTTCTAAGCAGGCAGCCGTGCTCGCTTATGTTAATTATGATGACATCGGCGGCATTGATTGTTATCATATCGAGGAGTTTTGCGGGGATGCTTGTTTGCAGCCTGTCACGCTTTCTCCTTGTTATCTTGGGTTTTTTAAAGACACCGTAGCCCCACAACTGATACCGGTTGACCTCGACGGGTGGGGCATTGTGCGGAATGACCGTGGTTACGGTGAACTCTTCTATGCTGGTGTCGCGGCGCATCGGGGTCAACGGCGGGAAACCGTTACCCTTTACGACGGAGTGGACAATGGGTGCGTTTGTCTTCTCCCCGCGTTGTGTCACCACGGCTATTTCATTGTTCTTGAGCTTGACAAACGAGCCCGGAGGATAGATGCCCAGGTTCTTTATAAAGACCATCGCCAGGTCCGTATCGATCTTTTGACCTTTATTGAGAAAGATGTCCTTCATGGCAAACGCCGGAGACAGCGGCGGACGGTAGTTGCGTCCCGTTACGCGCGCACAGTACAGGTCAGCCAGATAAAGAATACGTGCGGCAAAACACACCTCTTCCCCAATAAGTCCCCTTGGATAACCCTTGCCGTCTATGGTCTCGTGGTGTTGCATGACGGCATTTAGCCATAACTCGTCAGTGACATGATGTTTTCTCAGGAACTCCGCACCATAGACGGGATGATTCTGGATGTTTCTGCGCTGTTGTTCCGTCAGCGGGTCTTTCTGATAATGCAGCATCTCCTGCAGCTCTATCATGGCAATGTTCATGGTAATGGCCGCAGAGAGCAAGGATAAACGCTCCTGCACCGACCAGCCAAACTTCTTGGCTATAACCTCACACACGATTGCCGTATGCAACGGATGCTTGATCGTGTACCTGGTGTCTTGTTTCATCAGCAAGGTGCCCAATGCCAGGTCCTCGTCTGTTGTGCAGGCGTGCATCAGCATGTTAGCCAGGAAGAGGACCTTCGTCCGAATGTCCTTTTCCGTACCCAACTGTCTGAACAGATTCTCAAGCCGTACATAGACCATGTCGATCTCTTCAAATGGCGAGTCCTCCTCAATAACAATATCGGTGTCAATCTCCGGGGCCTCCGGAGCGGCCTTGTTTTCCTTCTCGGGTTCTTCGGTGACAACAAGACCCTGTATTGTCTTAACTACATCTGCTTCGGTTATTATATAGCCCTTGCGCAGCATAAGGTGACCGGTTTCATCATATATCGGTGCTGACAGAGGCTGCCCAATAGGTATATCACCCACATTGACTCGTCGCATTTTCATGTCAGTGTCACTCCCATTTATTTATCTTACCATATTATAAACGAAACCTATGGAAAAAAGATAGGTATCTCTAATGAGGGGTGCATAAAAAAAAGGGGCGGCTCCGCCCCCCTTCAGAACCCCCTGCAAGGGGGCCGGCCCCCTTGACCCCTTTATATGCATTTTTATTACCACTTGTTGTCCACCAAAAATTTATGCACCCCTAATGAGAAAATATAAAGTTTCTTTGTATCTTCTTTATAGCACGTTTTGATAAGGTTGAGAAAACATCACCAACGTCAATATTTTGACGCTTTGTTTGGGGGGCCGGCCTGACAGGCATTATGTTTTTTTTGTTTATACACGGGTACGTTATTTGATATTAAGTAGGTTATTTTGATATAATGATATATACAAGGAGTTAATCTAATGTTAGTTAGGAGGGTTTGGTTTAATGGCTGATGAGCGCGATGATAGTGCAGAGATGGCACCGTCGGAGGAAAAGAAGTCCAAGCTGAGTATGAAGTTAATAATCATAGTTGTCGCCATATTATTGGTTTTTGGCGGCGGTGGTTTTTTGGCATACACAAAGCTGATGGGTAAGAAAGAGGGTGCCGGTCAAGAGGCGGGACATGAGGCAAAGCCCAAGCATGAGGAAGGTCCTCCGGCGCTTGTAGCGCTTGACCCGTTTGTGGTGAACCTCGTGGATGCCGGAAGGTATATGAAGGTAACGGTGCAGTTGGAGATAACCTCCAAAAAAGACGAGCCTTTCGTTAAGGACAGGACACCTCAACTCAGAGATGCCGTCGTCTTTTTGTTAAGCGGTAAGTCGCTGGAGTCTATATCAGGCTCTGAGGGGAAGATGCAGTTGAAGGATGAGATGTTGTTTAAGTTCAATCAGACCATCGGCAACGATATGATAAAGAACGTTTATTTTACGGATTTTGTGGTTCAATGAATAAGATACTCTCACAAGATGAAATTGATGCCCTGTTAAAGGGTGTGCAGGCAGGCGCCATTGAGACGGAGGCCGGCGGGACGGAAGACGTCGATGCCAAGATATACGATCTCACCAGCCAGGAGCGGATTATCCGCGGCAGGATGCCGGGCCTTGAGATAGCCAATGAGCGGTTTGCGAGGTTTTTCAGAAACTCCATTTCGACCATTATCATGAAGTTTGTCGATGTCAACATACACGGGGTTGAGATGATGAAGTTCAGCGAGTTTATGAAGACCCTGCCCCTGCCCTCCAGCATAAATATATTTAAGATGGAACCGTTGAAGGGATATTCGCTGTTTGTGATAAGCGCCCCGGCCGTCTTTGCCTTTGTGGAGTATTTTTTCGGTGCAACGACGGCCCGCAATACGAAGTCTGAGGGACGGTATTTTACGCCCATAGAGCAGCGGATCATCAAGAAGGTGGTCGCCATGGTGCTCAAGGACTTTGCCCTTGCCTGGAGGGGGCTTGCCAACGTCCAGCCCGAACACGTCGGTTCCGAAATGAACCCCCAGTTTGTCACAATAGTGACGCCCACGGAGGTCATTATCAAGGTAGAGGTACACATAGAGGTGGAGGACTTCACCGGCAAGATGTACTTCTGCATCCCATACTCGATCATAGAGCCCGTAAAGGAGAAACTCTACTCGGGCATACAGGCGGAAAAGATGGAGACCGACCAGAGGTGGGTCAACCGCCTCAAGGACATACTAATTGACTCCTATGTGGAGGTCAGCGTGGACCTGGGTAATGTGGAACTGACCGTGGATGATCTGTTGCATATGCGCCCGGGGGATGTCATAAACATGGGCAAGTCTTTGACGGAGGACCTGATCTTTAAGGTAGAGGGTATCCCTAAGTTCAGGTGTACCACGGGTGTGAAAAAAGGTACTCAGGCGGTAAAGATATTAGGTGTTATTAATACATAGGCTACATTAAGGAGGCTATAACAAATGGATGTGTTTCAGGAGTTTGACGGCGGTGGCGGCAGCGAGGAAGGGCTTAGGGATATAAAGTTTCTCCTTGACATACCGCTTACGATTACGGTAGAGATAGGCAGGACCAAGATGTTGATTAACGACCTGCTGCAGTTGGGGCAGGGTTCCGTGGTGGAGCTTGACAAGCTCGCCGGTGAGCCGCTGGAGATGCTCATTAACAATAAAGTCATTGCAAGGGGTGAGGTGGTAGTCGTCAATGAAAAGTTTGGCATAAGGCTCACGGATATCGTCAGTCCTACCGACAGGCTAAAGCAGTTGAAATGACGGACGTCCTGTTTCAGATGTCCCTGTCCCTTGCCGGCGTAGTCTTGCTGATATATGGCATTGCATACGTGTTAAGGAAAAGACGGAAGAAGGCGGGGCTTATAAACATCCTGGAGTATGTCTCTCTTGGGCCAAAGAAGGGTATTGCGGCTGTGAAGGTTGGTGCTGAGGTGTTAATCGTCGGGGTCACACCTACCGATTTCAGGCTGCTTACAACCATGAGTGGAAAAAACCTTCCGGATGATGATGAGGTCAGAGATGAACAACAACATATTTAACATAGACCATCCGCTGATATCGATGTTTGTGATGATCAGCTTTCTGTCGGTGATACCGTCGATGCTTGTTATGTTTACGTCTTTTACGCGGGTAGTCATAGTGTTGTCGTTTTTGCGCCAGGCCATTGGCGGTCAGCAAATTCCGCCAAACGTTGTGGTCATAGGGCTGTCCATCTTTATCACCATGTTTGTAATGACCCCCATACTGGACATCCTGGCAAAGGACTCATTGACCCCCCTGCTCGATAAAAAGATAACCCTCGGAGAGGCCTTTAAGCGCGCCGAAGAACCCGTCAAGGGCTTTATGCTCAAACAGACCAGACAAAAGGACCTGGCCCTGTTTCTGAGACTGTCAAAGATGGATACGCCGGAGAAGCCAATGGAGACACCGATCAAGGTTGTGGTACCCGCCTTTGCAATCAGCGAGCTTAAGACGGCCTTTGAGATGGGCTTTCTGTTATACCTGCCCTTTATTATAATAGACATGGTGGTGGCCAGCGTGATGCTCTCCATGGGTATGATGATGGTACCCCCGGTGATGATATCACTGCCGTTTAAGCTGCTGCTGTTTGTGCTTGTTGACGGCTGGAACCTGGTAGTGGGCACGCTGGTGCGGAGCTTCCAATGACGGTAGAGATCGTAAGGGACATCTCCGGCGACGTGTTTAAGACACTCTTGATGGTGGCCGGGCCGATGCTCATGGTGAGCATGGTGGTTGGACTGTTGGTCAGTTTCTTCCAGGCCATTACGCAGATACAGGAGTTTACATTGACCTTTGTCCCAAAGATACTTGCCGTCTTTGCCTGTATCTTTTTCCTGATGCCGTGGCTGGCCAGGACTATGATCACCTTCACGGTCAACCTCATAGAGAAACTGCCACAATACGCTAAATGAAAAATAGACGCCCTCTAAAAAATGGTTTAAAGGCATGGATTCCCGCTTTCGCGGGAATGACGGTAATAGGCGTTTGTCATTCCTGTGTAAACAGGAATCCAGAGGCCTACCCCTGGCGGCAACAAGGGTTGCAAAGGCATCATTGCCATGAAATATAAAAAAGAATATACCGTATGAATCTTAATATGAACATTAACGTGGTGGAGCTTATCAACTCCGAGCTCGTCTCAAAACAGATAGGCATGTTTGTGCTAATACTGCTAAGGACAAGCATCTTTATGGCGATGATGCCGCTCTTTAGCAGTAGCAACTCACCGGCGCAGTTTAAGATGGGCATAGCGGTTGCCCTGGCCTTTGTGCTGACACCGGTGGTGCAGTTTGAGATAAAAGAAGGCGGCAACTATGTCAGCCTGATAGTGCGTGAGATCATACTGTCGATGTTCCTGGGTGGGGCCGTGAGACTTGCCTTTGTCGCCGTCAACATGGCCGGACAGATGATGAGTAACGGTATGGCCCTGTCTATAGCAACCAGCTTTGACCCGGAATTTGGCCAGTCGGCAGAGGTCTCCAGACTGCTTGGCATCCTGGCAACGCTCTTGTTCTTTGCCATGAATATCCACCATGAACTCATATACATATTCGCCAGGAGCTTTGAGGTCGTACCACCGGGTCAGGTAAACATCAGCACCTTGATGATGTACGGGATGTTTGGCGGCCTGAAGGTCTTTGTCCTTGCCATCAAGCTGGGGGCACCGGTGATGATCGTCATGGTGGTGTTGAACTTCCTGCTTGGATTCCTGTATAAGGCCTCACCGCAGATAAACATATTCTTTGTGAGCTTCCCGCTGTTTATTATCGTGGGTTTCCTGGTTATGCTGCTGTCTATACCGTCCTTCTTTCAGGTAATAGCCGGCGTCTTTGAGGACCTGAGATATGAGATGCACAAGGTCCTGGTCATGGGTAGAGGGTAAGGCCGAAACAAGATGCCGGAACAAAATGCCAGAACAAGATGAAAGATCAGAACAGGCCACGCCGCGACGGCGGCAGCGGGCAAGAGAAAAGGGACAAACAGCCAAGAGCCGCGAGGTCACTGCCCTGGCCGGTATGGCCGGTGTGCTCCTGGTGGTACACTTTGGCGGCAACTACGTATTTAACAATATGACGGATATAACCGCCAAGTTCTTAAAATTACAATACGGACTGGACCCCTTTACTGCCACCCGGGTTGCCATGGTCAATGTCATTACGCTGCTTATGCCGTTTTTTATCGCCGTCATGACCCTAGCAGTGGCCTCGGATGTCGCCCAGGTAGGGTTCTTTGTAAAACCCCTGGAATTCAGCTTCTCCAAGCTCAACCCCGTCAGCGGCCTGCAGAGGTTGTTCTCTTTCAACGGCCTCATTGACTTCCTGAAGTCGCTGCTAAAGTTCCTGGTCGGCGGGATCGTCTTCTACCAGGTGATTAAGCATCATATCCATGAGCTGCCCAATATATCGGGGATGGAGCTGCGGCAGATCGCCTCAATGTCGGTGGGTTTTCTCAAGGAAGCCCTCCTGTATGGTTTTTTGTATCTGTTTATAGTTGCAGCCATAAGCTACGTATTTGAGAAATGGCGGTTTGAGAAGTCCATCAGGATGAGCAAGGAAGAGATAAAAGAGGAGTTCAAGGAGACCGAGGGCGACCCCAAGATAAAGTCGAGGATAAGAAGCATCCAGCGCGAACAGGCAAGAAAACGTATGATGGCAGAGGTGCCCAAGGCCACCGTGATCATAACCAATCCCACGCACCTGGCCGTCGCCCTCAGATACAAGGAAAGGGAGATGGCCGCCCCGAAGATAATCGCAAAGGGCAGCGGCTACATTGCCGAAAGACTCCGGGAGATCGCCAGGGAACACGGCATCCCGATAGTGGAGGACAAACCCCTGGCCAGGACGCTGTTTAAACTCGAAATTAATACCTTTATCCCGCCCGAGCTATACAAGACGGTCGCAAAGATATTGGCCTACATATTCAGACTCAAGGGGGCAGCATGACAGGCAATATAGTACTCGTAACATCTTCTTTACATTCAGTGGCGGTTATGCTTTTACACGTCCTGGATTCCTGCTTGCCCATGTTGTCGCCAGGGGCAGGCTGCGTAATGACAAGCGGCTATAATTGTCATTCCCGCGAAAGCGGGAATCCATCTTCTAACGTCGTAAATGGAAATGTAACATGTTTTTTTGAGAAAATACTACCGGTGGGGATAAACTCGTATGGATAAGGCGATGAACTTTGTGTTAAAGTTGTTGCGGGAGCGGGCTGAGGTTATCGTCTCCGTTACGGTGGTGGCGATACTGGGGGTAATGCTCCTGCCGCTGCCTCCGATCCTGCTTGACCTGTTGCTTTCGATATCGATAGCGCTTGCGGTGGTGATAATCATCACCAGTGTGTATGTGCAGAAGCCGCTTGATTTTTCCGTATTTCCGACCCTGTTGCTGATAACCACGCTGTATCGCCTGGCGCTCAACATTGCCACAACGAGGCTGGTCCTGTTAAAGGGACACGAGGGTATAGACGCAGCCGGAACGGTCATCATGTCCTTTGGTAACTTCGTGGTTGGCGGCAACTATGCCGTGGGTCTTATCATATTTCTGATCCTGGTGATAGTCAACTTTGTTGTTATCACGAAGGGTTCCGGTAGAATAGCCGAGGTTGCGGCGAGGTTTACCCTTGACGCCATGCCCGGTAAACAGATGGCCATTGACGCCGACCTCAACGCCGGCCTGATCAACGAAAAGGACGCCAGACGCAGGCGTGAAATCATATCCCAGGAGGCAGACTTCTACGGCGCTATGGATGGTGCCAGCAAGTTCGTCAGAGGAGATGCCATCGCAGGCCTTATCATAACGGCTATAAACATAGTGGGCGGCCTTATAATCGGCGTCCTGCAAAGGGACCTGGCCATAGTGGAGGCACTCAAGACCTACACGATCCTGACCGTCGGTGACGGCCTTGTAACACAGATACCCGCGCTGCTGATATCAACAGCCGCCGGTATAGTGGTCAGCCGTGCCGGTAAGGACTCAGACATGGGTCAGGACATAGCACAGCAGGTGCTGATTAACCCCAAGGCGTTGTTTACGACCTCTGGCATCCTGTTTGCCCTGGCCCTGGTGCCCGGGCTACCGCACCTGCCGTTTATGCTCATAGCTGCATCAGCGGCCGGTTTTGCCTACCTGGTAAGTTCAACAACCAAGAAAGAGGCTGCTGCCGCTGCCGCAGGTCCCACGGAGTCCGCAGCCGAGGAACCGCGGATTGAGTCCTTCCTTGAGCTAGACCCCCTTACCCTGGAGATCGGCTATGGACTTATCCCGCTGGTGGAGGAGACCAAGGGCGAACTCCTGTCCAAGATAAAGGCCATGAGAAGACAACTGGCCAAGGAGATCGGCTTTGTCATCCCACCCGTTCACATAAGGGATAATCTCCAGTTGAGGCCCCATGAGTACAGCTTTATGATCAGGGGTATAGAGATAGCACGCAACGAGGTCATGATGGGCTACTGGCTGGCCGTAGCCCCCGACGAGTCGGAAAAGATAGAGGGTATCCCCGCCAGGGAACCGGCCTTCGGACTGCCGGCCTACTGGATAGATGAACCCACCATCCAGCGCGCACAGGTGGAGGGTTACATGGTAGTGGATACGCCAACTGTTGTCGCTACGCACCTGACCGAGCTTATCAGGAAGTCCAGTTGGGAGCTCCTGAGCCGTTCCGAGGTTCAGAATATCCTCGATAACGTCTCCAAGAGCTATCCCAAGCTCGTTGATGAACTTATTCCCGCGCACATCTCCCTGGGCGGGGTGCAACGCATCCTGCAGGGATTGTTGAGAGAAAGGGTACCCATTAATGATATAATAACCATACTGGAGACCGTGATCGACTACGCACCGTCGGTAAAGGACACGGAGATGCTAACGGAGCTGGTGAGACAGTCGTTGTCGCGGCATATCACCAAGCAGTACTCAACCCAGGAAGGCAACGTGCCGGTCTTTACGCTGGACCCGAGGTTTGAGACGATGCTCTCCAGGAGCGTGCAGACCGGAGAGGCAATAAACCCGGACGTCGTAAACAAGATAGTGAGAGGGATTGAAAACCTGATAAACAGCGACAAGTTTAAGGGCGTTCAACCCGTGATACTGTGCTCCTCTCACATAAGGAGATATTTAAGGAAACTTGTGGAGAAATTTATACCATCGGTGGTGGTGCTGTCTAATGCAGAGATTTCCTCTACGGCAAGACTATACTCATTAGGAGTGGTAAGGTATGAAGATTAAGAAATATCAGGCTAAGACCTTTGCCGAGGCCCTTGTGCTGGTCAAGAAGGAACTCAGCGAAGACGCCATAATCCTCTCAACGGAGGAGAAAGGTGGCGATACCCCCTATGTCGAGGTGACAGCAGCCGTTGACTACGACATCAACAAGATAAGACCCCAAGGCAAGGTCACTACCGACAAACGAGAGGTGCAAAAAGACCACATCAGAAAAGCTGACGCCACTAAGCCAAGGCCTGCAGAGCCCCCCGCACCCTCACAAACTCCCAAGAGCGACCAGGAGAAATCCCCCAAGGAAGACCCTACCGCAAAGCCGACACCATCGGCGGCAGACCCCAGGGTAAAAATAGCAGAGAACTACACGGCAGACTTCAAGAACCTGGTCAAACGACTCACCGAAGATATCAAGGGTGAGATAGAAAGCCTCCGTGACACCCTCCAGGATATGAAAAATCTCGGCTATGAGATGGCCCTACCGCCAAAGAAGAGGATGCTGTTATATTTTCTGAGAGAGAGGTCAATTCGTGAGGAATATGCTATACTCTTATGTGAGAAGGCGCGCGACGTACACGACGTGCTGCCGCTGTTGCTGGCTAACTTGAAGGTGAAAAAACGAGGCAATGATATGAAGGCCGTAATGCTGCTAGGCCCAACGGGTGTTGGTAAGACCACCACCGTTGCCAAACTGGCAGCCAACTCCATAAAGGAAGGCAAAAAGGCGGCTATCATAAACCTCGATACATACAGGATAGGCGCGGTGGAACAGGTGAGAATATACGCCAGGATACTGGGGATACCCTTGTCGGTGGTGACAAACACAAAGGAGCTAAAGAGCAATCTGATGAGATACGCGGAGACCAAGGACGTTATCTACATAGATACCACGGGCAGAAGCCCGAAGGACGAGGAATACCTCGAGGGCATAAACGAAATATGTCAGACGGATGTGCCTCTTGAGCTGCACCTGATCATGAGCGTCAACAGCGATGACGAGTTCCTGACGGAGGCATACAAGTACTACAGGAGACTGCCGATAAACTACCTTGGCTTTACAAAGGTGGATGAGGCCGTGAGGTTTGGCTCCATCTACAACCTGCTGATGACCTATCAGAAGCCAATAGCGTATCTGACCACGGGGCAGAAGGTCCCCGACGATATAGAGTTTGCCACGGTTGACTTGCTGGCCAACCTGATCCTCAAAAAAGGGGTGTTGTAGATGTCGATATTAGGACAGACCCATGTCAGGACCATAGCCGTGGCCAGCGGCAAGGGCGGTATTGGTAAGACCAATGTGGTGGCTAATCTGGCCATAGCGTTCCAAAAGGCGGGTCGCAAGGTCCTCATACTGGATGCCGACCTGGGATTAAGTAACATAGATGTGTTGCTGCACCTGGCACCAAAATATAATATCCAGCATGTACTCGACGGTGAAATGAAGCTCAGGGATATAATGGTGGAGGGACCATATGGGATCAAGATACTGCCCGCTGCCTCGGGGGTTCAGGAGATGACCGATCTGGATGAGTTTCAGAGGTTGAGATTCCTCGAGGAGTTTGAGTCGCTCGAGGAAGATATAGACGTGCTCCTGATAGATACGGCGGCCGGGATATCTAAAAACGTGGCCTTTTTCTGTATAGCCGCCCAGGAGATAATCATCGTGACCTCCCCCCAACCCACTGCCATTACTGATGCCTACGCCCTGATAAAGGTGCTCTATACGGGGTATCAGGAGAAAAGCCTCACCGTACTTGTCAACTCCGCACAGGATGAGGCTCAGGCAAAGGATGTCTTTACAAGACTGCTTAACACGGTTGAACAGTTTTTGCATATATCGCTGGAGTATTTGGGATTCATCCCCTTTGACGATGCCGTCACCAAGTCGGTAATGAAGCAGAGGGCCTTCGTCGAGGCCTACCCCGACAGCAAGGCATCCAAAAAGGTCGCGGAACTGGCTACAAAACTATTAAACAGATCAAAGGTCAGGGTCAAGGGGTCGTTGCAATTCTTCATCGGTAACCTCCTTTCCTCATCCTCTGAAACGACAAAGAAGTAACAATGGGTGCAAAGGCATATAAAACCGACATCAGTAACGAACAGAGGGAAGAGATAATAAAGGACTTCCTCCCGTTTATCAAGTATACCGCCTTTAGGTTGCTCAACCGCATACCGCCGCAGCTCACCGTGGACGACCTCATAAGCGTCGGCATCATAGGGCTGTTGGATGCCATCGAAAACTATGACCCCAACAAGTCCAAACTCAAGACATTTGCCGAGTTCCGGATCAAGGGGGCAATGCTGGATGAGCTTAGGAACTTCGATACGGCCTCCAGGTCGCTCAAGGAAAAGATCTGCGAAGTCAAGGGAATGTTTGTGACCCTGGAAAGGAAACTTGGTCGTGCCCCCGAGGATGAAGAGGTAGCAGAGGGGCTTAACATCTCTCTGGATGATTACTATAAGATACTAAAAGACGCCGACAGCGTAATCACGCTGAGATTTGAAGACTTCAGCGGCAAACTCTCCGGCGGTGAAGACCTCAACATGGTGGATAACATCCCGGATACCTCCGGTAAGGACCCGCTCACCCAATTGATAGAACTGTCCCAGCGCAACACCCTTGCCGGCTTGATAGACGGCCTGCCGTACAAGGAAAAAATGGTTCTGTCGCTGTACTATTGGGATGAACTGACAATGAAGGAGATAGGCAAGGTGCTCAGTCTCTCCGAAGGCAGGGTGTGCCAACTGCACAGTCAGGCAATACTGAGGATGAAGGCAATGCTCACGGCCAACAATCCCCTGTAACAACTGATCAATTAACAACCAGACAATTAAGTTTTAATAAAAATCCCCTTTTCTTTTGCACTAAAAAAATCATATAATATACAGGGAATTTATGTTGCAGGCAAAAAAGCTATATTCGTTACTCAGGAAGTTAGACAGTGCAGACGTCTCTGACAGGCGAGCAGCGGCCACAATGCTCTCAGAGGGAGATGAGCGAGCCATCTACCCCCTGATCAGGGCACTGTCCGATACCAACACAGCCGTCCTGGATGCCGCCATGCAGTCGCTTATAAAGATAGGCGGTGAGGTGGTGGCCTATATGACCATCCCCGTGCTCAGAAAAGGCCCGGCGCAGAGAAATGCCGCCCTGGTTATCCTCAAGGAACTGGGTAAGATCACAGTCCCCCTGCTGTACGACCTGCTGCAGGACAAGGACGACGATGTCAAGAAATTCGCCCTTGACCTCATGGGCGATATAATTACCGACGTGGACATTAACAAGGTGGTCCCGTTGCTAAGGGATTTCAATCCAAACGTGCGAGCGGCGGCATGTCGCGCCCTCGGTCTGCTGGGGGACAAACGCGCCGTAGAGCACCTTGAACCCGCACTGTGTGACACGGAAGAGTGGGTGGTCTTTGCAGCCCTTGAAGCCATCGGCAAGATGAGGGCAGAAGAGGCCGTAGACTCCATATTCCGACTGTTTAGAAGCAACTCAAACGTAATAAAATATGCGGCCCTTGAGACCCTTGGCAAGATACCGTCAAAGCAGTCCAAAGAGGCATTGATCTACTGCATCCAAAACCTGGACAGCTTTAACAGGGCCGTGGCCGTCAAGAGCCTGGTCAACCTCGGTATCGAACCCGACATGGGCTATATCGCCGATGAACTAATCAATATGTTAAACACCGATAATTGGGAAGAGAAACTAACGGCGATAAAGGGCTTGAAGGTACTGAAGGAAAAGCGTGTCATCTTAACGCTCATAGAACTGGCCGGTTCCCTGGATACATCGTATCCGGAAGAGGACGAACGTTACCGGGTCGTCATTGATGCCCTTATTGAAATTGCCGACTGCGACAGCCTGATAAGCATACTCAGGGAGCGTGTAACACTGCGCTTCAGGGCCAAGGCCCTTCTGGTAGAACTCCTTGGCAGGCTCAAGTGCACGGCGGCTACGCAGGAGCTTATAGACCTGTTGCGAGGCCCCTTCAGGGATATCAGACGCGGGGCAGCCAGGGCACTGGTCTCAGTCGCCGACGAACGCTGCGTGGAGGCCCTCATAGAGGCCCTCAAAGACGATGACTGTCACATGAAATTGCAGGTGGTCTATGCCCTACGCAAAATAGGAAACATCAGGGCCTATGAGCCTATCTCCGAACTGCTCGGAAATGAAAGGTGCGATGACGTCATAGAAGAGTCCGTCCAGGCCCTGCTGTATCTTGGTAGTGAGGAATTCTTAAAAAACATAGAGGGATATCCAAATAATATAAAGACATATGTTGCCAGGTACGGCAAGGATATACAGCTTATCATGAGACTCTCTCACGATAGTCATGAGGGCGTTAAGGCTGCCGCCCTTGCACGGTTGCCGTCATTTAAGTCCAAAGAGGCACAACAGAGACTCGAAGAAGGCCTCCATGACCCCAGTGCACAGATACGAAAGGTGGCCGTTATGGGCCTGGGTCAGTTGGGCAGCGTTTCCGAGGCACTGTTGAGTGCCATGCACGACATAGATATGTGGGTAAGGTTCTATGCCATCAAGGCCGTTGCAAACAACAGGTCACAAGAGCACCTGGGCGACCTGATCGCCGCCTTACGCGATACCGAACCCCTCGTGGTACTGGGTGCCATTGAGGCCCTTGTCAAGCTCGGAAGCATAGATGCCTATAATGCCCTGCTGCCTATGAGAGACCACCCAAATGCCTCCATCAGAATGAAGGCCGAGGAGGCCATACAGTCCCTATGATGGCACTTAAGGATGAGACCTTTAAAGACCTCAGGGACTTTATATATGACACCACTGGAATATATATACCGGATACAAAGAAGTATTTCATAGAAAACAGATTGTCTAAGAGACTTGAGGAGAAAAAGATCGGTAGCTACGAAGACTACTTCTACCTGCTAAAGTACAACACGGATAAAACCGAACTAAAGGTACTGTATGATAAAATTACAACAAACGAGACTTTTTTCTTCCGGGAGGTCCAGCAGTTGGAGGTCCTGGTGCAACAGTTGGTGCCAAAAATAAAGGAAGAAAGAAAACTCCAGACTATGAAACTATGGTCTGCGGCATGTTCAACGGGTGAGGAACCCTATACAATAGCAATGATGCTTATGGAAAACCCTAAAACATGCTCGGTAAAATTTGAAATGCTGGCCTCCGATATCAGCGACGTGGTGCTCGAAAGGGCGCAGAACGCAAGCTATGGTCAGTATGCCCTTAGAAATATACCGGAACAGTATATGAAAAGGTATTTCAAACAAAGTACGGCCACAAATTATACGCTCAACAATGATGTCAAGGCAAAGGTGAAGTTCGTGCAAATAAACCTTATTGATGATAAAAAGGTCAGGGGCTTCCGTGAAATGGATATAATTCTCTGCCGGAACGTACTTATTTACTTCGATAAGAAGGCCAAACTCAAGGCCGTAACCAACCTTTACGAATCCCTGAGAGCAGGCGGATATCTCTTTATAGGTATGGCCGAAAGTTTGCATGACATAACCCGGCTCTTCAGGCCGCAAATAATTGGTAAGACGGTAGTATATCAAAAGGCTTAGAACTTATATGGTGAGGTGCAGAGTATGAAGATCATGATTGTAGATGACGATAGAACAACCAGAAAGATATTGGGGCTTTATCTGATAAGCAGCGGATATGAACCTGTCTATGCAGAGAACGGACTGGACGCAATAGAGAAACTAGCCTACAACGATGTGGACTTCATACTCACCGACCTGAACATGCCCTATATGGACGGCCTGGAACTGACCAGGACCCTCAGGGCAGACCCGTCTTTTAAGTCCGTACCGATTATGTTGATTACAACCGAAGACGACGACATCGACAGGGAACTGTCCTTTGAAGCCGGTGCCAATGGCTATATGGTTAAACCCGTGACTGCAGAGGCAGTCACCAGAAATATAAAAAATATCCTAAAGCAATAACGACAAAAAAACGGAGGTATTGTGTTATGTATGATAAAAACATGAAGATACTGGTAGTAGACGACTTTTCCACTATGAGAAGGATAGTGAAAAACATCTTGAAACAACTCGGGTTTGACAAAATAGAAGAGGCTGAGGATGGCGAACAGGCCTTCACCAAACTCAAGAGTGGCGGTTTTGACTTCCTTGTCACCGACTGGAACATGCCCAACGTCTCAGGTCTGGAATTGTTAAAGAGGGTAAGAAGCGACGCAAAACTAAAGTCAATGCCGGTGCTTATGGTCACCGCCGAAGCCGAAAAAGAACAGGTGGTTGAGGCCGTAAAGGCCGGCGTAAATAACTACGTGATCAAGCCCTTTACGGCCGATGTCCTCAAGGAAAAGATCGACAAGATATTTGAAAAGCTGAAGAAGTAACCACTTTGCAATACGCCAGCGTAGCGGTGTCGGCAGGGGTGCCCACGGGGAAGTCGGCAGGGGAGACCACATGACCCAGTACATAGGGTTTAACCTGGGAAAGGAGGAGTACGTCATCCCAATACTCGTGGTGCAGGAGATCATGAAACCCTCACAGACGACCAAACTCCCCCATACGCCACGGCACGTACTTGGCATTATCAACCTCAGAGGGAAGACTATTTCGGTCATTGACCTCAAGAGAAAACTCGGACTTGACAGTTGCGACTCGGAGCCCAAGGGCAACATCATCGTCACCGGCATAGGTAGGGTGACCTTTGGCGTTAAAGTAGACTCAATCACCGGCGTCATGAACATCGAAGAGGACGCCATAAAAAGAGATATAGAACTCGTTTGTAGACGAGACACCGAAGAGTGTCTCAGAGGGATTGCCAACCTCGGCGACAACAGAATGGTGCTCGTCATAGACCTGGCAAAGATGCTCAACAGGGATGATCTTGCGATGATGGCCACTACGGAGACGGAGGAACACCATGTTGTCATGGCTGACTCTATCGGCAGTGACAATGCCAACATTGAGAAGACTGAAGACGAAGAAGTCACCCTGCCCTCATCCGATGAAACTGTCGCACCAAAGGGTGGAGAAAGGTTCGTACAGGGTGTAAAGGAGGCCTTTGAGAAGTCACTCGTAGACAGGGGTGGAGAAAAAGGCCTCGTCGATAAGATAATGGTCGAGGTCCAGGGCCTGATAGAGGCCTTCGCCGATGGCGACACCGAAAAGGCCGAACGTGCCATCATGGCGATCTCAAGCTACGGTGAACGCGACCTGTTCTCGGAAGTTGGCAAGATGACCCGCAGACTGCACGACTCCTTTAAAGACTTTAAGCAGATGATCGACCCCCGCTTGCACGACATCGCACATGACGACATGCCCGATATGACGGATAAACTACAGTGGGTGATCACAAAGACCGACGAGGCGGCAGGTAAAACCATCGAGATAGCCGAAAAAAACCAGTCCAAGCTGTCCGTGTTGATGGATAAGCTCGATGCCGTTGAGGGTAAACTCAATACCCTGGACTGCACGCAGGAAACCATCTCTCTGAACTTCATAAAGACTGAGCTGTCGGAAGTCGGCAATGACTTCTTTGAGATCATGCTGGCACAGGAGTTTCAAGACCTGACAGGACAGATACTCAAAAAGGTGATCAGACTCGTAAAGGAACTCGAGGAACAACTGTTGCAACTGGTGGTGTACTTTGGTGTTAAGGCTGATGCTACACGGGTCGATGAGAAAAAGGCCGAAGAGGTTCATGGCCCGCAGATTAAGGAAGGAGAGGGGATTATGTCCGACCAGGGGGACGTTGACGCCCTGCTTGCAGAGTTTGGATTTTAATTCGGTGTGCGTCTTTTTTTTATGAGACACGGAAGGTTATTCTGTATCTTATTTATATTTCATGGTAACTGTACTTTAAGGCAAGAGAGAAGGAGGGCGGCTCCGCCCCCTCCTCAAACCTCCCCTGCAAGGGGGCCGGCCCCCACTGAACCGGGGGAGGCTCGCCCCTTGACCCCTTTAAAGGAATTTTACCATGATTTTTTAAGAGGACACGTTATTATGTTAAAAGATAGAGGCCAAAGACGAAAAGGCCTAAAAGGAGATTGCCATGGCTGATGAGATGGATGAGATAATAAGCGACTTTCTTATAGAAACCACCGAGCTTATTGAAGAACTTAGCCAGAAATTTGTTGAGCTGGAAACAAACAGGGACAATCAGGCCCTTGTAAACGATATCTTTCGCTCTGTACATACAATAAAGGGGGCCTCCGGGTTTCTGGGATTCACTCAGATGGTTCAGCTTACTCACATAACCGAGTCCGTCCTGAAAAAAATAAAAGACGGTGACATCTTTCTGGCCCCTAATATAATGGATGTGATACTGGAATCAATAGACATGGTCAAGGTGCTCCTTGAACATATAAAGCAAAAGGACGACGTCGAGGAAGACCTGACAGGCATCCTGGGCAAACTGCAAGACGTCTACGATGGCGCCGGCACCTCGGCCGAAGGTGGTAAGTCAACAAAACAGGCATCTGCAAAGTCCGCCATCTCTGCCAGGGGCGAGCATGAAGAACTGCACCCCGATATTGATACGGAAGACCTACAGAGCAATTTCGCAGGGGAGTATGAAGACAATGACTATAGGGAAGTGGATGAGGCCAAGCCGCCCAAACACCTGGGGGAGCTGCTCGTTGAGGACGGCAAGGTCTCCGAGGACGATGTAGAAGAAGCCCTCACCATCCAGTCAATGATAAAAGAGTCCATAGACACGGGGGACGTGCCCAAGGTTGGTGAAATACTGACTGCCACAGATAAGGCCTCCAAGGAAGATGTAAAAAAGGTCCTTGCCAAACAACCTGCTCAATCCGATAAAGGCCAGCCACAACAGGTAGAACAGACAATCAGGGTGGATGTGGAGAGACTCGATAACGTGTTAAATCTCGTTGGAGAGCTTGTGCTTGCCCGTAACAGGCTTATGAAGCTCGTGGCCAACCTTGATATCAAGTACTCCGAAACGGCAGACATATCACATCTGTCGGAGTTGACCGCCTTTATCAACCTCATAACGACCGACCTGCAACTGGCCGTTATGAAGACGAGGATGCAGCCGGTCAAAAAGGTCTTCAACAAGTTCCCCAGGATGGTCAGGGACCTGGCCAGGACCATGAAAAAAGAGGTGGAACTGCGCCTTGTCGGCGAGGAGACGGAGCTGGATAAGTCAATCATTGAAGAGGTCGGCGACCCCCTGGTACACTTGATCAGAAACGCCGCAGACCACGGCATAGAACTACCCGATGTCAGAGAGTCAGCCGGTAAGACCCGGCATGGCACCGTCATACTGTCGGCCTATCAGGAGGGCAACAACATAGTGCTGGCCATAGAGGATGACGGCAAGGGGATCGACGTAGATAAACTAAAAGAAAAAATTGTGGAAAAAGAATTCGCCTCACAGGATGAAATAGACAGGATGTCCGACAAGGAGGTGCTGGATTACATATTTCTGCCGGGCTTTTCAACAGCCAAGCTGGTGACGGACGTCTCAGGGCGCGGCGTAGGTATGGACGTCGTAAAGACCAATATCACCAAGCTCAACGGCTCTATCAGCATAGAAACGGAGGTGGGACAGGGCACGAGGTTCTTGTTGCGTCTACCGCTGACCCTTGCAATCATCCAGGCATTGATGGTTGGTGTGGCCGATGAGGTATTTGCGGTCCCGCTGTCTTCGGTCGTTGAGACTGTGCGCCTGGACAAGAAGGACATCAAGACCATCAGGGGACAGGAGACCGTGTTCCTCAGAGACGAGGTCGTACCGGTATACAGACTGGCCAACAAATTCTATATTACCTCGACATCGGCAGATGACACCGAAAAGGTCTACATGGTTGTTATTGTGGTCAACGAAAAGAAGTTTGGCATGATGGTTGACAAGCTCTATGGACAGGAAGAGGTGGTCATAAAATCAATAGAGGGCTTCTCCAACAGCGCCGACGGCATAGCAGGAGCCACGATAACCGGCGACGGAAAGGTCGTCCTGATAATAGACCCAACAGTGATATTTAGCTCTACGTTACAGGGACACAAGTAAACGGCAGATAGATGGAAAAGTCGGGAAAGCACATCAGGGTATTGATCGTAGACGACTCTGCGTTTATGAGAAACGCCATAAAGAGTATGTTGGTCTCAGACCCCTCTATTGAGGTAGTGGGGGTGGCGCGTGACGGTGTGGAGGCATTAGAGAAGGTTGCGATCCTTAAGCCGGACATCATGACGTTGGATGTCGAAATGCCCAGGATGAATGGCCTTGAGACCCTGAAGATATTAATGGAGAAGTCCCCCCTGCCTGTTATTATGGTCAGTTCCTTGACTACCGAAGGTGCCAAGACTACGCTTGATGCCCTGGATATGGGGGCGGTGGACTTTATCCCTAAAAATCTCTCCGAGCTGTCCATTAATATAGTTAATATCAAGCTCATGCTTATAGATAAAATAAAACAGATAGGTTCAAAAGGATTAAAGATACCCAAAAAAATATCCAGGACCGCGCAAACAAGAACCGCCGCGCACCTGCCGATTTCAAAGAACGTGCAGTTTACCTCCTCAAAGCGTATGAACATTATAGCCATCGGCACCTCCACCGGGGGACCAAAGGCCTTACAGTCTATCGTGCCCCTATTGCCCAAAAACATAAGCATCCCCATCGTGATCTCTCAACACATGCCACATAGCTTTACCGGCCCCTTTGCCGAACGATTAAACCAGCTCAGTCAGGTCTGCGTCCAGGAGGCCAAAAACGGCGAAAAACTACAGAGCGGTATCGTCTATATAGCCCCGGGATACGGGCATATGAGCATAGTGAAAAAAGGCATAGAAAAATACATATGTATATCGGAAAACAACGAGTATATATACAAGCCCTCCGTGGATGTAATGATGTTGTCCGTTGCGCAATTGTATCCGGGCAACTGCCTGGGGGTTATACTCACGGGCATGGGGAATGACGGACTCAAGGGGATGAAGGCCATAAAAGAAGGCGATGGCAGGACCCTTGCCCAGGACGAAGACAGTTGCGTCGTCTATGGCATGCCAAAGGCTGTCGTAGATGCTAAAATTGCCGATAAGGTAGTGTCTCTGAGTGAGGTGGCCGGGGAGATTATTAACTCTATATAGCGTCACTATGACCATCACCCACACGTAAGTGGGATTAAGACTAAAAAAAACAATTAAGCGTAGAACAAGGGAGATTTTATGGAGGCTTTCACAGTAACAGAGGGTGTATTACAGCTGGTTACCTTTACATTAGGCAGTGAGGAGTATGCCATTGATATCCTTAAGGTACAGGAGATTAACAGGATGACGGTTATCACCATGGTACCTAACTCGCCACAGTATGTGGAGGGCGTAATAAACCTCCGTGGCAAGGTAATACCCGTCATCAACCTGAGAAAGAAATTCGGAATCTCGGAGATCGAAAACGATACCGATGCGCGTATCATGATCGTAGACATCAAGGGCATTACGATGGGCATGGTGGTGGATTCCGTATCCGAGGTTCTTAGGGTGCCGGCAACCATTGTGGAGGCAACACCCCCTATGGCCACGGACATATCAACCGAGTTCATCAACGGCATAGCAAAGCTCGCCGACCGCCTGATCATACTCCTGGATATCGATAAACTCATAGAACAGGGTGAAATGTCGGTGTTTTGAGACCCTGGTGTTTAAATTAACAATGTCATATTCCATATGTACCCCTCCCTTTATTTGGAAGGGCTGAGATGGTGCTTTGCCAACGGAGAACAAATTAGTCCTGCTCTGTCCCCTTATGTCTTGGACAATCCAAAGTGCCTTTATTTGTCATTGGGTGCTATAATCGGATTATGGTATCTTCTTTATATTTCATGGTAACTATACCTTTACGCGTCCTGGATTCCTGGTCAAGCCAGGAATGACACACTTGGAAAACGGCTCTAACTGTCATTCCTGCGAAAGCAGGAATCCAGGTCTTTAATCCATGAAGTTAATTTTACGGCTCTTTCGTAAAGTGAGTGGGTGGTATACTGATTCGGATTCGAGTTTTTTCGGGTATCAAAATTGCTTGCATACAATAAAGAAAGGGGCGGCTCCGCCCCCCTTCAGAACCCCCTGCAAGGGGACCAGTCCCCTTGACCCCATTATTTCACGCTCAATTATCATGCCTGAAAAAACCTGTGTCATTTCAGCATATCACATTGTTTGCGACACCGTTATGAAGAGAGAGTATAGACCTTCAACACTTCATCCCCGTAGTGATTTATTACTTTTATGGCAATCTTGCCGGTTTCCGGCTTATCAAACGGACGGCTTTCAGTAGAGTAAACGCTTGACCATGCTGTTTCATCTATCTCTGTGCGGAGGGCATTTTTAAGTTTTTCGTATGGTCTGTCCGCACCCGTAAAGTATGCGTGACGGACAAAGAAGCTCTCGCCGTTGTAATTGGTATCGATGAACCAACACGCTATGTCATCCGTGGAGTTGTTGCGAATCTCTCCGGTTGTGGGGTCATAGATATCCAGGCCTTTTATTATAACTGTGACTTTTTCATTTTCGGTCTTGATCTCCATATCAGGTTCGCCAAAAACCATAAAGAGATTTCCTGTACCAGTCTTTTTTAGGAGATCATCTCCTATTGTCAGGTCCGGGTTCATTTTAGCGGGGAGAACGGTTAAGTTCCCATATCTCTTTACTTCCTCGGAAACATGCGGGTCAAAGGCAAAGCCGCATACTATAAGCAGCTCAAACCCAACTCCTTGAACGGCCTCCTTTGCCGCCTCTTTCACCAGCTCAGGCCCCACGGTGCCATGCTCCGGGCCGATTGTTACAGCGACACGCATGCTCTTGTCATTCTTCGTATATTTACCTGATGCGTGTATCCAGATTCCGGCATAGGGGTCAAGGCAGTCGAAAATAAGACGCTGCGATATTTTAGTATTTTGCACGCCTGCTTTTTTGAGGTTTTCGATAATCAGAGTTACGAACTGTCCATTGCTGTCGATCTTTCGGCCTTGAGTCTCAGACGTTGGGGCTTCATCGTCGGTATTGAGTATGCGGTGGGGCGAGAGGCTCTCAACCGTAAAAGGGCCGGCAACACGGATGCGTTTTTTGTCCTCGTAGGGTTGGTCGTAGAGGACTTCCATCTCTGCATGTCGGGCTATTGCGGCGTCGATCTCCTGCCGGGACATACCCTCCTTGATATCGGGATTATTGGCGATTGATTTCAGGGTGACATGAGGAACACGCCTGTAAACGAATCCCTTTTTGATATCCCCCTCGGTCATTGGCACGGACAGGGACGGCTTGCCGGTGATCTCCGCTTCCTTGTCGATCCCCTCCCGCGTGTCAGCCAGATAGTAGTACGGATATCGTGCAGACATCAGTCGTGTACGTGCAAGGGCAAGGGCAACGCGGGAGGTGTCGATGGTAATCCAGCGGCGTCCCCACTGCTCGGCCACGTATGCAGTCGTTCCGCTGCCGCACGTGGGGTCAAGGACGATGTCGCCCGGATCGGTGGCCATGAGGAGGCAACGCTTAATTATCGTTATAGAAGTCTGGACAACATAAATTTTATCACTTGGCGGTGACGCCTTGTTTATTAAATTAGTCGTAACCATAACAGGATAATCATCCCAAAATAGTTTATATCTTAAACTGTTACCAATTTCAATAAGCCTGTCAGATACCTTTAATCGCTCCATACCATCTTTGCTACTACCATAAGATGAACCGTCTATAGGTTTATATTTTTTACCTTTAAACTCAAATTCAAAAACACCTGATTTATTAAAACCAGCCGGTCTAAGGGAGATTGGTTGAAATATCCTATATCCATCAGGTAATAATTTGTGATTATTAATCTCATCCAGCGTCATTTTTCTGTACGACATGTCAGGAAACTGTATATATCCCCAAATATAATCACCTTCTATATTTTTATCCTCAAAAATTGAACGATACTTAACATTTTTTATATCCTTGGAATACCATAGTATATAATCGCTTACCGATTCCAATAATTTTGCCCCAAGAGGCATCATTTTCTTCCGAAATGTAATGAACGAGACAAAATTCTCACTTCCAAACACCTCATCCATCAAACACCTGACCAAATGCACATTCTCATCCCCAATCTGCACAAAGACGCTGCCGGTCTCCGTCAGTAGCTCCCTTGCAACCATCAGCCTGTCCCTCAGATAGCTCAAGTACGAGTGTATCCCAAGCTCCCAAGTGTCCCGAAACGCCTTGACCTGTTCCGGTTGTCTGGTTACATCTTCGGCCTTGCCGTCCTTAACATCGCGCTTCCTTGTGCTTACCTGCCAGTTAGAACCAAACTTAATCCCATACGGCGGATCAAGATATATCATCTGGACCTTGCCCTTAAGCCCCTCTTTCTCAGCAAGGGAGGTTATCACCTGAAGAGAATCGCCGAGTATCATCCGATTAGACCAATTCTGCTCATGCCGATAAAACTCTATCAGCTCCTCGAACCCGATACCGTTGAAGTCCGAGAATAATCGGGGGCCTTCTTCAGGGCTTTGCCTGGCGGCGTAGGCCTTGATGTCCTCCACAATTGCCTGGGGGTGTATCTTCTCCTGTATGTAGATTGGAACACACGGAACCGATAAATCCTTACTGTCCTGCTCGTCCTTGCCCTTCCATACCAACTGGGGGTCAAGAGAGGGGTCGCGCCGATAGTGAACAACTTTTGGGGACTTCTCGTCTTCTTTTACAAAATCACGCAACTCCTCAGTAGGGATATTGCTGCGCTTATCTTTATGCTTGACGCTGTCTATGTTCGATGCGCTATCTGCTTTCTTCCTTTGCATTAGCACCCTCCTTCATGGTCTCAAAGATTATAGCAGATTTCGATATACGTAGCACTTTTATGGGGTCAAGGGGGCTGGCCCCCTTGCAGGGGGTTCTGAAGGGGGGCGGAGGGG
>JADGAE010000168.1 GCA_015232165.1 Nitrospirota bacterium | reverse complement strand
ACGTCGCTGTGCGAGCGGAGGGGGTGGGGCACCCCGGCCACAAAACGCCCCTTTTTTTTCCCAAGGCACCCACTACTTTCTTATGCGCCCGGTTTTACATAAAGACTTGACAATGATGGGTTCGGCTGTGGTATGCTGTGTAATTATGGTAAACGGGAGTGTAGTTTACTCTTCATGGGTGATATAACAGTTGATGAATGAATGGTCTACAATATCAATGCAGTTTGGCAAGCTGCTGCTTTCGGCCGTGCTGGGTGGCATTATTGGCTTTGAGCGGGAGTCGCACGGACAGGCGGCGGGATTTAGGACCTACCTGGTGGTTTCAACTGGGGCGTGTCTGATGATGCTCCTTTCGCTTCATATAGAGGCGATCTACCATAGTTTTGACGTCGGTCAATCGGTGGTTCGCCTTGACCCTGGTCGGATTGCCTCATATGCTATTGCGAGCATGGGGTTTCTTGGCTCCGGGGCAATCATAAAGGGGAGGGGGTCGGTGCGTGGATTAACCACCGCAGCCGGACTCTGGATAGCAACCGGCATCGGTCTATCCATTGGGGCGGGGCTTGTCTATCAGACCCTCTTTGCCACCTGTGTAATCCTCGTCGCCCTGTATTGGGTACACCCCGTCAGAAAACTCACTCCACACAGGCTCTATAGTATTGTAACGGTTAGTTTTATAAGCGAGGAGGACGCCCTTATAAAAATCAAATCGGTGCTTGCCGATTTCAAATCCATCGTCATCCAGAGCTATAGCTACGATTACGAGGTGTCTTTACACAGGGCTACATACCGGATACGTATCTACAGTACAAACGACAAGGATTGGTCCGAGGTCACAAACAGATTCTTGCGTATCAAGACGGTTACAGAGGTCAAGTGGGCGGAGAGCGACGTCCCGTAACGCTCACGATCAAGCTAACCACGGGCGAGTTAACAGTCAAGGCAAACGACGAACTGACCGGTTTAATCGGATTTGGCTCACGGGCAAATGAAAAACGCGGCTTTGTCTTTGTCAGTAAGGTCCTTGGCAAGCACGTTGCTGTTGTGCCGTCGGTGATGGAGGCCGCTGCCGCATCGTTGGCCGGCTTGGTCGAGATGGAGATCGTCTCTTCCGAGCCGGTTGTCGTCATTGGCTTTGCCGAAACGGCAACAGGCCTGGGAAACTGCATCCATGAGCAGTTGAAGACAGAGCGGTCGTTTTACATACACACCACGCGATACAGGCTGTCATCACCCATGATGTTGCAGTTTAGCGAAGAACACTGTCATGCCCCCTCACACTATCTGTACGACGTGAAGGATGCGGACTTGATGACTATCCTGCACACCGCCAAGACCGTCATCCTTATAGATGACGAAATAACCACCGGAGGCACCATCCGAAATATCGTGCTAAGGCTGAGGGAGACCCTGCCACATGTAAAGAGATATGTTGCCGCCTCCTACCTCAACTGGATGAGTGAACCGGTGGATGACATAACCTTTGTCAGTCTTGTACATGGAGAGGTACATTTTAAGAAGGGCCGCGTGTCGGGTGCAAATAGTTTTACGTCGGTGTGCCGTCACGACGGGCACATGGATGATGTGCTCCCGTACAACTTTGGTCGCTTTGGGGTGAGAAAGACGGCCCTTGATTTCAGCGCAGTCCTTGATCCGGAACAGTTGGCGACAGGGAAGAGGGTGCTGGTTCTTGGGACGGGGGAGTTTATGTATGTGCCGTTTTTGTTTGCCGGATGGCTTGAACAAAACGGTGTTGACGTGTATTATCAATCAACCACGCGCTCCCCGCTCAACGTTGACGGTGACATAAAGAGCGCTATCCGGTTTAAGGATAACTATGGCGAGGATATCGACAACTTCCTCTACAACGTCACGCCTGCCATGTACGACGTTATACTGATATGTTATGAGACGCCCGTTGTTGCAGACAATCACGATTTGCCGTACATCCTCTGTGGATACGCGGCAGAGGTCAGGGAGGTTTTTCTCAAATATTAGGGGTGCAACAACCGTCCTTCCCGTTTTCTACGATTTAAACGGCAGCAAAATACATAGGTAACACTCCAATTGGTAGCACCACAATCAACCGTGGTTGCCAGTATTTAAGCCACTTTTATCCCTTCACAATATGGCATTGTTACCGTGCTTTAGTAACGTGACCACGTTTGAATGGAGTGCTACCGGAAAACTCCGGTTAGAGGGATATACACTAGGTACTGCCCTAACCCACGAGGCCTTTGAAGCGCCTAAAGAGGTACCGTGAGTCGTTAGGACCGGGGCCGGCCTCCGGGTGATACTGCACGGAAAAGACCGGCAAGTGCACATGCCTCATGCCCTCAGCCGTGCCATCATAGAGGTTGACGTGTGTGATCTCGATCTCCTTGCTGATGCTGTCAACATCGACACAGTAGTTGTGGTTCTGCGATGTTATCTCAATCCTGCCGGTCTGGAGGTCCTTGACGGGGTGATTTGCCCCGTGATGACCGAACTTGAGCTTAAACGTCCTGCCGCCAAGGGCAAGGCCCAATATCTGATGTCCAAGGCATATACCAAAGATTGGCTTTTTGCCCAGGAGTCTTTTTACATTTTCAATGCCGTAGCCAACCGCCTCGGGGTCTCCGGGGCCGTTGCTCAGAAATATAGCATCGGGTGAAAGTCTTAATGCCTCATCCGCACTGGTGGCAGCCGGTACCACCGTCACATCAAAGCCAACGCTTACAAGGCTGCGCAGGATGTTCAGCTTTACGCCAAAGTCGTAAACCACTACCTTCCGGCGCTCCTGCTCTTTTAAACTGTCTGAAATAGGATTACACGGATTAATAGATTTACGGGAAAGAGGCATAACACCTTCTTTAACATAATCCTGACAATCCTCGATAATCAAATCGCTCCTTATAGTCGATAGGCCATTAAATTGTGGTTCAGACATTTTTTCCAGCGACCAGAGCGGCTCGCTCCAGCGGTAAGGTTCTCGCGCCGTTACGTCTTTTACCAGGTCAATGCCGCCTATGCCGGCATGTCCTTTGATCCGCTGATAGAGCCTCCGTGGGTCTGCTTCGTGCGTTGAGATTATAGCCATCATCGCCCCGACTGTCCTGATGTGTGCGGTAAGTGCCCGCGTGTCAATCCCGCTGATGGCCACTATGTTGTGTTGCCTCAGATAGTCGCCTATGGATTGATTACCGCGCCAGTTGCTCCAGTGCTCAAAGGACTCCTTCACGACAAAACCCTCCACCTTTGGACCGCCCATTGACTCTATGTCCTGTGGGTTGATGCCGTAGTTACCGATCTGTGTGTAGGTCATGGTCACTATCTGCCCCGTGTAGGAGGGGTCGGTCAATATCTCCTGATAGCCGCTCATCGCGGTATTAAAGACGACCTCACCAACGGCCTCGCCATCGGCCCCAAATACCTCACCTTCAAACACCATACCATCGGCAAGTACAAGAAGCGCCCTGTTCATAGACCACCCCCCGGTTGGTTGTACCTGATTTCCCCGCCGACAATTGTGAGCACGCAAATGCCCTTCAATTGCCAACCGTGAAACGGCGTGTTCTTGCCCCTTGAAATAAGACTTTCCATATCCACCGTAAACTCCCTGCTTATGTCAACCACTATAACGTCTGCCTCCGCCCCCTCCTTCAGCGTACCCTTGCCGAGCTTGAGGATGTCGGACGGCTTAATGGTCATCTTTTCGATCAAGGCGCTTAATGACAGCACCCCCTCCTGTACAAGCCCCAGCCCCAGGGCAAGTGAGGTCTCAAGCCCTGAGATGCCAAAGGCGGCCACGTCAAACTCACACTCCTTGTCGTCCTTGTGGTGTGGTGCGTGGTCCGTGGCTATGCAGTCAATGGTCCCATCGCAAAGGCCCTCTCTGATAGCATAAATGTCCTTCTTGGTGCGCAGTGGGGGATTGACCTTGGCCAGTGTGTTGTAGCCATCTACGCAGTCCTCCGTTATGTGGAGATAGTGCGGCGTGGTCTCAGCCGTGACGTTAATCCCCGCGGCCTTGGCCTCTCTGACGGCCTTGACCCCGCCCGCCGTAGAGACATGGGCGATGTGGAGCCTCCCACCGGTCAGCGATGCCAGCTCTATGTCTCGCTTGATCATGATAACCTCCGCCTCTGCCGGTATCCCCTTAAGCCCCAGGAGCGTTGAGAGGTAGCCCTCATTCATCACCCCGTCCGCGGCAAGGTAGGTGTCCTCGGCGTGAGAGATTATCGGGACGTCAAAGACCGTTGAATACTCAAGCGCCCGTCTCATGAGCAGGGAGTTGGTGACAGGTCTGCCGTCATCGGAGAAGGCAACACACCCTGCCGCCTTCATAATACCCATCTCTGTCAATTCCTTCCCCTCCTGTCGCTTGGTTATTGCCCCGATGGGGTGGACGTTACAGACCCCCTCCGAAAGCCCTTTTTGCACGATGTATTGCGTAATGGTTTCGTTGTCGTTGGGCGGGTTTGTGTTTGGCATACAGCACAGTGTTGTAAAGCCACCCTTGACCCCGGCCTGACTGCCGTCGGCTATGGTCTCCTTGTGCGTATAACCCGGCTCTCTCAGGTGAACGTGGATATCAACCAGCCCCGGAAACACGTACAGCCCCCCGACATCAATTACCTGCGCCTGCGGGGATATCTGCAGCTTCTCAGAGGGAGATGCTATCTTTGTTATTTTATTGCCCTGTATTACCACATGGCTTATGGCATCGACTCCTGATGAGGGGTCAACGATGTGGCCGTTTTTTAAGATTATCTCCATTTTAAAATAAAGCTCCTGGCATAATTTATTGCATCAATTGGGTCATCTATGTATCCTCTTAAAAAAGCATGGTAAAATGGGGTCAAGGGGGCTGGCCCCTTTTA
>JADGAE010000167.1 GCA_015232165.1 Nitrospirota bacterium | reverse complement strand
ACAACCTTGCCAAGGTTGGGGTCGCGAGTTCGAGCCTCGTCGCCCGCTCCAATTTTAAGTAAGTACCGATGCTATCCATTGCGAATATATGTTTGATGTTGTTGTCATCCGGGGAAGGAACCGTTTGTGATTATTGACTACGGGCCGTCAGATACAAAGAGCATTGACACGGTTATAAGTGTCATGATGGCGACAAAGGCGTAGTCGGACGCCTTGAGATAGAAGTGACGCAGCAATGGGAATTTCCCTGTAAATCCTCGGCAGAGCATGGCCTGATATATGCGTTGTGAGCGTTCGTAGCTTCTGACCAGGAGCATCCCGATGATGTAGGCATAGGTCTTGTATGTGTGGAGGTTGGTCTCCGGGCGAAAGGCCCTGACGGCAATGGCCTTGCGCAGTCGTTGATACTCCTCGTGCATCAGTGCAATATAGCGGTAGCAGAAGAAAAACAGATAGACGAGTTTTACGGGGAATCTAAGATGCAACAGGGCGTGGGTCAGGGACAAGACCTCCGATGTTCCCAGCACTGCGATTGTTATGAGCGTAATAGCGTTTGTCTTCAGCGTAATGGCCAGGGCCAGGGAGACCCCGTCCGCGGTAATCACAATTGGCCCCGCGGACATGATCGTACAACCCGGGGTGCCTATGGGCAGGAATAACCACAATGGCATAATAAATGCGTTTATGATCAATATTCTCTCCAGGAGAGCTCGAACGTTGACTCGTGCAAGTGCGGCCAGGGCACAGGCAACAAATACGGCATAGAGCGGACACTGTATGCCCTTTGCCGTGGCTACGACACACACCAGAGGGGAAAAGGCCAGTAACTTGACTCTTGGGTCAACCCTGTGCAGGATGGAGTTGCCCTCTGCAAAGACGTCAAGATGCAAACGGGCTAGCCTCTCTGTGACGACTCACTCAAGTTCGACCATTGGGATTGCAAGTATCTCCGGTTTGACCTTCTTGAGAAATGAGGCGCAAAATGAGGTAACTACCCCTTCGATTATCATCAGCGGCAGGTGTGCGACAAAGGCGGCCTTTGCCGCCGTGTAAAAAGCCTCCCCTGTGAGGCAAAGACACAGTGCCGTTATTAACCCGCCAAGGATGATGCTGCAAGCACCTGCTGCAAACCCCGTTGCGAGGGCCTGGTGCTGATTGCCGTGTTTTATTGCCGCGCCAAAGAGATAATACACAACAATGGCCGGTACGGCCATAACGAGCGTGTTGATCCCGAGGGTGGTAAAGCCGCCAAATTGAAACAACAACGCCTGTAACATCACAGCCACAAAGATCGCCGGAAAGACCATCCATCCCAACAAAACCCCAAGCAACCCGTTCATTAAAAGGTGTACACTCGTTGGCCCCACCGGAACATGCACCAGGGAGACCACAAAGAACGCTGATGTCAGTACTGCAACCTCCGGTACCTTCCGAACGTGCATCCTTTTCAAGCCAATTGCGACCCCCGCTGCAGCCAGCGCCGCAGAGGATAACAGCACGGGGCCCGACAAGACCCCTTCCGAAATGTGCATAAATAAGCCTCCTTCTTGATGAGTGAAAACAAAAAAACCACCAAGGCGTATGGAACCTTCGTGGTCTGAGGGCCTTCATGACCCTTATGTATGCTCACATATATCCGTCTTTAATGTCAACAGGATATTTTTTTTTGGGTGCATAAATTTTTCATGTGTAAGATAATGGGGTCAAGGGGACTGGTCCCCTTGCAGGGGGTTTTAAAGGGGGGCGGAGCCGCCCCTTTCTTTCTTGTATGCAAGCAATTTTGATACCCGAAAAAACTCGAATCCGATCAGTATACGTTATTTAGTTCTGCAAAAATAGTGATATTCAATACCCCTCCCTTGATGTCCGGAGGTTGTTAAGTTTATGGTTATCACTACTTGTGCAGGACTACCGAAAAATTTACGCACCCTGTTGCCCTGATTACAAAATATCTGTGGTTGTGGTAGAATAGGACTATGAGGTTTGTAGATGTAAAGAGTGATATAGCCTTTAAGAGGATATTTGGCAATGAAGCCAGGAAGGAGATACTTATATCTTTTTTGAATGCGGTATTAGGCCTGAGTGGGGATAGGGAGATTGACGAGATAACGATACTTAGCCCTTATCAGGCGCCGAAGATAGATGAGTTGAAGTACACTGTATTAGATATAAGGGCAGTAGACAAGAGGGGTGTAACATTTATAATAGAGATACAGGTTCAAAGGGAGAAGGGTTTTGCTAAAAGGGTACTTTATTATACAGGCAAGGCATATATTAATCAGTTAGGGAAAGGAGAGGATTATCACAAGTTAAAGAAAGTCATATACATAGGGATAGTGGATTTTAATATATTTGATGGCGATAATTATTTAACAAGGCATTTAATTTTAGATACGGTGACACTTAAGAATGAGTTGGAGGACTTTGAGTTTAATTTTATAGAGCTGCCCAAGTTTAAAAAGACAGAGTATGAGGTAGAGAGTATAATAGAGAAGTGGGTGTATTTCATAAAAAATGCTTCTTCTCTGGAAATGGTACCTAAGTGTGCGGACTTCGTTGAGATAAAGGATGCTTATGAGATAGCAAACGAGAGTACGTGGGGCAGGGAAGATTTTGAGATATACGAATATTGGCAGATGAGAATGCAGATTGACAAGGGCGCAATAGAATATGCAGTAGAATCTGCAGTAGAACATGCAGAGAAGAAAGCCCTTATTAAAGGCAAGGCTGAAGGTTTGGCTGAAGGCAAGGCTGAGGGCAAGGCTGAAGGTTTGGTAGAGGGTGAACGTAAGGGCTTACTTGAGGGTGAACGTAAGGGCTTGCTTGAGGGTGAACGTAAGGGCTTGATAAAAGGAATAGAAGTGGTGCTCGAAGTTAAATATGGCGATGAAGGAACTGCCCTTATGGACGGCGTTAGAAGGCTTGAAACCATCGAACAATTAGATGAGTTCAAAGGGCTTTTAAAAAAGTCTGTTTCGGTGGATGAACTGTGGGAATATCTGAAAAAGACATAAAATGTAGAGACAATGCTATAACCTTGAGAAGGACTTTGGACTTTTTTTATTCTTGACTTTTCTGAAATGCTTGTTCTATCCTTACGGTAATATGGTGTCCGCAAAGAATGTTGGCAAGGAGGTAGTGTGCCGGAGAGATTATTTATCGCGAGTTTATATGCCGCCAGATACGTTGCAATATTACGGTTCCGGCATGGGGCTCTCTCTCTCTCTCTCACATTAACACACCTTCAGCAACGTTAGCACTCCCGGATTTTTTTCTCTTCCCCGGTATTTTTGCGTTTAATCGGATCAACAAGTATCAACGCTATTGTTGTATCTTGTCCGGCCTTTTTCATCAACGAAGTAGCAATATAAGAGCGATCACACATTTTGTGTGCAAATTCGACACATTTAGGAGGGTACTAAGATGAGAGTTGAACTCAAAGGTCTAAGGGGTGTTGTATGGATTAACACGCTGATAGTCGCGATGCTGTTTCTGGCGTTGTCGGCCCACGCTGGAACCGTAAGCCTGCCACAGACGGGACAAACGACGATCTACGCCACGGGCGATGACGGCTGGTATAAGGCTGGCGTGGCATGGCCAAGTCCGAGGTTTACCGATAATAGCATTGCAGACAGCAACAACCAGACAATCACCGATAACCTGACGGGGCTGGTCTGGACGAAAGACGCCAACCTTCCAGGTGGCTCAAAAACATGGCAGGAGGCCTTGGACTATGTCGCGTCAATGAACAGCGGGGCCGGTACGTATGGCCATACTGACTGGCGTCTGCCAAACATCAACGAGCTGGAAAGCCTTATCAACGCGGGGCAGGCTAATCAGGTGACATGGCTTAATTCGCAGGGGTTTACCAATGTGCAGTCGTTCATCTACTGGTCGTCTACGTCCTACGCTTACTTTACGTCCAACGCGTGGTTCGTCGACATGGGCGATATGGGCGATGGCTTCGTCAACGCCAGCGTTAAGTCCCACAGCTTATACGTATGGCCGGTGCGTTCTGGACAATCTGGGGCATTTGGTAATTCGTTTATTTGGTCTACCGGGCAGACAACGAGCTACGCCACGGGTGACGACGGTGCGTTACAAAGAGGCGTTGCCTGGCCCAGCCCGAGATTTACCGACAACGGCAATCTAACAGTCACCGACAACCTCACGGGTCTGCTCTGGATGAAAGACGCTGGCACACCAACGGTAGGCAGTTGCACAGGCGGCTATATGGTCTGGCAATCGGCGCTGAATTACGTGACCTGCCTGAATACCGCAAATTACCTTGGCTATACCGATTGGCGGCTGCCAAACATACAAGAGCGGTTCAGCTTGGTTGACCGTGGTGCAACCTCTACATCCGGCCACCCTTTTACAAATATACAGCCTGACCGCCACGGCGACTGGTCGTCTACGTCCTATGCTAGCAATACGTCCTTCGCGTGGGTCGTCCACATGGACGCTGGCCACGTCTTCGCCTACGATAAGTCCTACACCGGCTACGTGTGGCCGGTTCGTTCCGGACAGGTTGGTAATTTGGTAAGTTTGGTCATTTTGAAATCAGGCACAGGCAGCGGGACAGTGACAAGCGCGTCTTCAGAGATCAACTGCGGCGCAACGTGTTCCTTTCCATTTCCCCAAGGCGCATCCGTGACCCTGACCGCAACGGCAGACTCCGGCTCAACCTTCACCGGCTGGAGTGGCGACTGCTCCTCGTATGGGTCAAGCTCAACCTGCACGCTGACGATGTCGGCGGCAAAAAGCGTGACAGCCACTTTCAACCTGTCTTGCACCTACGCAATCACGCCAACGAGCAAGACCTTCACCTCATCCGGCGGCAGCGATACCGTAAGCGTAACG
>JADGAE010000166.1 GCA_015232165.1 Nitrospirota bacterium | reverse complement strand
AGTACCAGTCTCGTCTGAAGGAAGTTGAACAGGTAGAGAGGGAAAAGCGGACAATAGAGGACGAAATCCTCCTCCTGATGGAGAGGGCAGATGTTATAGAGAAGGCACTAAAAAGTGCCCAAAAGCGGTTGAATATAGAAACAGGTAAGATTGAAGAAAAACGCACTGCCATCACAAAAGAAGTTCAAATTGTCGAAAAAGAGTTGCAAACACTCACCGAAAAACGTGATGACCTCATAAAACTCCTGAATAAGCCTGTGTATGATAAGTACATGTATCTGTTGCAGCGCAAAAACTCCCTTGCCGTAGTCAAGGCAGACAAGGAGGTGTGTCTTGGCTGTTACATGAACATACCGCCGCAATTGTTTGTAGAGGTGATGAGAAACGATCGTATAATCACGTGCCCCCAGTGTGGTAGGATCATGTACTATGACGACGGCAAAGAGCGGGAACAGGAAGAACTCGAAAGGGGTGAGCATATACATCAGCAGGCGTTATAAAGCAGACCATGCGGCCGCCCTTGTCAACGCAGGGGAGGAAAGTCCGAGCTCCATAGGGCAGGACGGTTGTTAACGGCAACCGGGGGTGACCCCAGGGAAAGTGCCACAGAAAATACACCGCCCAAGCAACGCGTATCTATTTGGGTAAGGGTGAAATAGTGAGGTAAGAGCTCACTGCTCCCTGTGGTGACACAGGGGACAGGTAAACCCCGTCCGGAGAAAGGTTGAATAGGTCTCACTCCAGTCAGAGCACGCCCACTCTGTTGCCATAATGTCGGCAAGGTGAGACGGGTAGCAACCGCACAAGGCTGATAGCAATATCAAATGTCTTAGACGAATGACCGCATAAAACAGAACTCGGCTTACGGTCTGCTTTAAACAATAAAAAGGAAAGAAGGGAGGGGGCAGCGATGGGGGGACAGCGATGTTGCTCTGGCACCCCCTACATTCTTCCCTTGGGTTGATGGTTGCAAAAGGGTTCTTCTTGCATGTAGTCGCCGTGGATGGTGTAGGCCCTGGCCCTGCAACCTCCGCATACCTTCAGAAACTCACATGCTCCGCACCTTCCCTCGTAGTCCTTGAAACTACGCATGTCCTTAAACAGCGCCGATCCCTCCCAGATATCCTTAAACGACTGCCTGCGGATATTGCCGGCATACTGCTGTAGATAACTGCACGGCTGCACGTTGCCATCAACGTCTATGAGGCATATGAGCTGCCCCGCGATGCAGCCCTTTGAACCGCCCGTGGAGAACTTCAGCGACCGTTGCTTCATCCGCTGACCTTCCTCCTTTGCCTTCTGCAGTACGATCCTATAATAATGAGGCGCACACGTCGGTCTGACCAACAGTGTATCCTCGTCTTTTTCCATGTAGTAATGCCAGTTGAGGATTTCCTCGTAGTCTTCCTTGGATATGAGTTCGTTCATCATCTCTTCTCCCCTGCCCGTGGGCACTATCATAAACATGTACCACGCCGATGCGCCAATGGCTTTGGACAACTTGTAGACCGCAGGGATATCGGCCTGATTGCGCTTGGTAAATGAGGAGTTGATGATGAAATCGATCCCGTGCCTTTTAAACAGCTCCGTGGCCCTCATCACTGCATCGAATGCACCCTGTTGGCACCTGAAGTCGTCGTGTATCTCTGCCGTTGAACCATCGAGGCTCATGGAGACGATCCTGATCCCGGCCGCCTTGATGTTGTCACAGACGGTATCTGACACGAGTGACCCGTTAGTGGCCAGACACATGCGCAGTCCCTTTGAGGTTCCGTAGCTTGCGATGTCGTAGACGTCGTCCCTTAGCAGCGGCTCTCCGCCCGATAGCACGATGACCGGCTCGGCGTAGCTCTGGATATCATCCAGCACGCGCTTGGCCTCATGCAGCGTGAAGTCCTCATGCCCAGGTGCCGTCTCCCCAGAGGACGAGCGGCAGTGCACGCATTTTAAGTTACATCTGCGCGTGACCTCCCACGCTATCCATCTGGGTACAAACTCCATCAGGTATTGTAGCATAACCAAGGGGAAAAGGTATCCTCTTTATATTTCATGGCAGTGCAATCGCATTTGACCGTAAAGAAAGAAAGGGGCGTTTTGTGGCCGGAGCGGGGTGCGAAGAAGTCCCCTTGACCCCTTCTTTTTCCAGGATGTGGTATAATGTCAGACAATGGTATGTGTAATGGCGATTGAACGAACTCCGTAAGAGGCGACCACAGGAGATTAAAAAGTATTTGACAAACTATCGTTTACAAAAGGCGTTGGTCCCGTTTTTTGATGTCGCCTTTATATACATATCCATATTTATAACCCACCTGTTGAGGCACAAAGAGCTTGTACTGGCACAGACAATCAACGACATGACGCTGTGGGTAGTGACCATATTTACAGCCTTTTATGTCTTTGATCTCTACGACCTGTCTTTTCGCAAGAAGCTCATAATGAGGCTCCTATTGGGGGTATTGTGTGCCGCCGTCGGGATAATGCTCTTTTCTTTTGTGTTTTACAAGTTCTTTATCGGCAGGGGACTTTTGGTAATGCAGACCGTCGGGATATTTTTTTTCACGGCAATGTTGCGCCTCTTGATGTATAATATAAGACATAAGATCAATAAGCCCGTTCGCGTCGTCTTGTACGGCCCTGAGGAGTTTATAAGGAAGGTGTCAAAGAACCTTGAGAAATCAGACAAGGTCAGGATAGACAAGACCGTGTTTTATGGCAGCAAACTTGACAAGAAGCTCACATGCAAGGGGTTGAAGCGAACAGAGTCTCCGGTGATCGTGTTTGTGGACACGCCAAAGATACCCCCGTTGCTGTTTCAACACCTCCTGGAATGTCGCATGAAGGGTATGGTGGTCAGGGAGATGTCCGATTTCTACGAGGACGTCCTGGAACGGGTGCCCATTTACTTCCTGGAAGACCGATGGTTTTTGTATTCGCGCGGGTTTACGGTCATCCACAACGACTTCTACATACGGGCAAAGAGGCTTATCGACGTCTTGTTGTCGATTACGTTTATAATCCTGCTGTCGCCGTTTATGCTGCTGTTAGCGCTGATCATAAAGTTAGAATCCAGCGGCCCGGCCCTGTACATGCAAAAACGCGTGGGTCAGAATGAGGAGCCGTTTAAGCTGCGCAAGTTTCGTTCCATGGTAAGGGACGCCGAAAAAAACGGCCCCACCTGGGCTTCAGTCAGCGACCCTCGGATAACCAAGGTGGGAAGGGTCATCAGACGCCTGCGCATAGATGAGTTGCCTCAACTGTTTAACATCCTAAAGGGGGAGATGTCCTTTGTCGGGCCAAGGCCGGAGAGACCCGCCTTTATCAACCAATTACAGCAACAGATACCATACTACAGCTTCAGACACATCGTAAAGCCTGGCCTCACCGGATGGGCCCAGATCAACTACAAGTACGGCTCATCAATTGAGGACGCCGCAAAAAAACTGGAGTATGACATATACTATATCAAAAACTTTTCCCTGATTTTTGACATACAAATAATCCTCCGAACAATCAGAGTTGTCTTGTTTGGGGAAGAAAAGGGTGGCATTCTATGAACAAGAAAAAGGTTCTGTACCTTGCCTCACGCTTTCCGTATCCGCCTGTATCGGGTGGATTGATCCGGATGTATAACGTATCAAAGGTGATCGCCCAACACTTCACCACGGACGTCTTTAGCTTGACCGAACACGACATCCAGGACAGCCACCTCGATGCCTATAAACAACACTTTAACAACGTCCACGTCTACAGACACTCCAAACAGACCAGCTACCTCAATGCCCTCAGGGCACTGGTTGATCAAAGGCCACTGCAGGTGGCCTACTATTACTTCAAGGAGGCCAGGGACAAGGTTAACGACCTCATAAGGCAGAATAAGTACGACCTAATATTTTGCAGTCACATCAGGACCACCGACTACGTCGGCGACTTGGATATCCCCCGCGTGGTTGATTGCGTTGACTCCATGTCCCTGAGCTACATGCAGGACAACAAGCTTGGCAGCAACTTCCTCTGGAGGCTTATATACCTCGTGGAAAGGGAGCGAGTAGCCTCATACGAACGCAGGCTGCCAGGACGCTTTGACTATTGCTTTATGACCTCCGACAGCGACTCGGAACATATCAAGAAACTCTCCGGCCAGACAAACGTCATCACCATATCCAACGGCGTGGCCCAGGAGATACTGGATTACGGCAACCGTTCATCCACGGCACCACCGCAGGATATCCTAACGTTTCTGGGTAAGATGGACTACAGTCCAAACATAGATGCCGTCGTGTACTTTGTCAAAAAGATATGGCCTGCCATAAGAGAAAGGCTGGACAACGTGGAGTTTCACATAATAGGCTCCCGCCCAACACCGGAGGTACGTGTGCTGACGCAGTCAAAGGGCGTCGTTGTCACGGGGTTTGTCGATGACCCCTATGAGGCCATTGTCGGTTCAAGGATGTTTATAGCGCCTATGATATCCGGGTCGGGGATAAAGAACAAGATACTGGAGGCTATGGCCCTGGGCAAGTGTGTCGTTACGACCTCAAGTGGGGCCGGTGGGGTTGACGGCATAGATGGTGAGCATTTTGTCATCGCGGATGAGCCGGGGCAGTTTGCCTCCAGGGTGATAGAGCTATGGTCTGACAACTCCAGGGTGCAGCGTATCGGGGCAAACGCCAGGGCACTAGTCCTGGAGCGATATCTCTGGGAGAAGACGACAACAGGGCTTATAGACATCTTAAAACGGATGACGTGAGAGACAATCAGGTATGAATTCTATAGCGCGTTTCGATCTTGTGCAATACAAAAAGAAGAAAGGGGCGTCTTGTGGCCGGGGTGCCCCACCCCCTCCGCCTCCCTTCAGAACCCCCTGCAAGGGGAGG
>JADGAE010000165.1 GCA_015232165.1 Nitrospirota bacterium | reverse complement strand
GGTTATGAACACTATCGAAAACTCAAGCCCCTTGACGTTGTGCAGGGTGGTCAGAGAGACATGTCCCCTGGTCACCACATCGTCATTGAAGGTTGTAAGGGAGACGGTATCCAGGAACACGTCCAGTGGGGCAGTTCCATGCAAGTACATCAGCTCCGAGATGTTATTTAGACAGACCTCATCCAACTTTTCTATGTAGCCGGTATGGGTCCCTATCAACTTGATGGCATCCGTCAGGGTGTTGATGGGACTTGTTGAGATGGCATCCAGGGTGCCGAGCAGGTTGTTGAGTTTCTCTCTGGCTGCAACGCTGAGACCCTTTGATGCAGTCAGTTGACACATTGCCCTGTATATGCTCATACCTTCTCGTTTTGCCTCGTTTTCTATCCTGGTCAGCGTACTCACCCCTATTGCCCGTGAAGACAGGTTCATTACGCGGCGGATGCTTACGTTGTCGTTTTTATTGACGATTAGCTTTAGGTAGGCAATCAGGTCCTTTATCTCTTTCTTCTGGTAAAAGCAGGCAGAGCCTATTATCTTAAACGGTATCCTTTCGTTTCTGAGGGCCTCCTCCAGTACGCGTGACTGGAGATTTACCCGGTAGAGGATGGCCATCTCTTCATATGCGAAACTGCCTTTGAGGTACATGTCTTTAATATTTTTAGCGACGTACTTGGCCTCTTCCTCCTCAGACATGAACCAGTAGTGGCAGACCTTTTCGCCAATACCCCTGTCGGTCCACAGGTCTTTGGAGGTCTTGCAATTGTTTTGGTCGATAACGCTGTGTGAGACGCGGAGGATGTTTTCGGTGCTACGGTAGTTTTGTCTTAGATTTATTATCGTGGCTGAAGGAAAGTCCGTCTCAAACCTGGTCAGGACGTTTTTTTCATTTTCGGCCCCTCTCATCTTGTAGATACTTTGGTCATAATCACCGGCTACTAGTATGTTTGCCCTGGCGCTGCCCAGGAGTCTAAGAAACTGATACTGCGCAAAACTAGTATCCTGAAACTCATCAACCAGGATGTAAGACAACTGTTGTTGATAGCGTTGCAGTACCTTGGGGTGCTCTCTGAAGAGCTTTATGGTGTATATGATCAGGTCGTCAAAGTCCAGGGCGTTTGAGCGTCTCATTTCGTCCTGATATCTGACATAGACCTTGAGCAGTTTTTCGTCGAAATCAAAGTTGTTGGAACCTGACACCAGTTCATCGGGCATTAGCAGCGTGGACTTAAAGCACCCGATCTTGGAGACTATTCCCCTGTATAGGGCCTCGTACAGTTTCATATCGTTGAGGATGTGTCTGATGAGCTTACACTGATCGTCGGCGTCGTATATGACGAATCTGTCTTTAAGGTCGGTGATATCTTGTTCGTTTCTTAGTATCCTGTTGCACAGGGAGTAGAACGTACCGATCCAGGCGTCGTCGAGGTCTTGTGACAGCAGGTACGCGATCCGTTCTCTCATCTCCATGGCGGCCTTGTTGTTGAAGGTCACTGCCATTATTGAACCGTATTTTTCCTTGTCTAATGAATAGAGATAAGCATACTTGTAAGTCACTAACTGTGTCTTACCGCTGCCGGCACCGGCCAGTACCAGCACGGGGGTATCTATTTGCTCCAATGCTGCCCTTTGTTGCTGATTAAGCGTATCTAACAAAAGATGTTCAGGCATTACTCAACTCCTTGCATATGGTTCATTCTACGGTAACGCTTTTTGCGAGGTTTCTTGGTTGGTCTACGTCGCATCCCTTTATGATTGCTACATGGTAGGCCAACAACTGCAACGGGACGGCCATGATCACCGAATTGAGAAATACGTTTGATGAGGGTACCTGCAAAAACAGGTCCGATAATGCCCGCACGGCCGGTTCGTCACTGTTTGAGATAACGACTGTTTTGCCGCCACGGGATTTAACCTCTTGTATGTTTGATATTATTTTTTCGTACAGCGTGCCCTTTGATATCAGGATCACGACCGGTAGGTTTTCATCGATCAGGGCAATGGGGCCGTGTTTCATCTCTCCGGCGGGATAGCCCTCGGCATGGATGTAGGATATCTCTTTTAGCTTCAGTGCACCTTCCAGCGCTATGGGGTAGAGTATCCCCCTGCCCAAAAACAGGAATCCACCGGCCTTGGATATTGTCCTTGCCATGTGCTCGATCTCATGGTCGGACATTAGTACCTCCTCCAACATCGAGGGCAGGGTCAACAGGTCGTTAATAAGCCCCTGCGTGTCCACCGCCACCGGATTCCTACTGCTTAACCCCACGGCCAGAAGATACAACGACACCAGTTGTGTGGCAAATGCCTTGGTCGATGCCACCCCGATCTCGGGACCTGAGTGGGTATGGAAGACGAAGTCCGCATCACGTGCTGCCGTGCTGCCAACGACGTTACAGATGGTCAGGGTCTTGGCACCGAACCTCTTGGCCTCCTTCATGGCGGCAAGGGTGTCTGCCGTCTCACCGGACTGCGTTATGCTAACAAAGAGCGTCCTATCGTCTATGATGGGTTGTCTATATCTGAATTCCGAGGCTATGTCAACCTCTACCGGTATGCGACAGAGCTGCTCGATCATGTACTTGCCGCAGAGTGCGGCGTGCCAGGAGCTACCACAGGCCGTGATGCAGACCCTCTGTATACTCGAAATAAATGCCTCGTCAAAGCCAAACTCATAGAGGTTTGTCTCACCGCGTTGGATGTTGACCCGGCCCGTTATCGTATCGGAGATTGCGCGCGGTTGTTCGTATATCTCTTTGAGCATGAAGTGTCGGTAGCCGCCTTTTTCCGCCATCGAGGGCGACCATGTTATCGTCGTAGGTTTTTTGTATATGGCCTCGGAGCCGGTGTTGTTAAAGATCACTCCCTCACGTGTCAGTATCGCCAGCTCGGAGTCGTCCATGAAGATCACGTCACGCGTGTAGCTCAAAAACGCCGGTACGTCAGAGGCGGCAAAAAACTCACCCTGACCAAGGCCTATCACAAGCGGACTGTCCTTCCTGGCGCAGATTATCTTATCGGGTTCGTTCTTGTTAAGCACGCATATGGCGTAGGAGCCTCGTATCTGTCTTATTGCGGCCGACACGGCCTCCACAAACGGGTATCCTTCGTTGTGGTACATGGCAATCAGGTGACAGATAACCTCCGTGTCCGTATCGGAGCTGAAGCTTACACCCTTTTTTAACAGGTCCGTCTTGATATCCATGAAGTTCTCTATGATCCCGTTATGGACCAGTGCGATGCCGTCAACGACGTGTGGATGGGCGTTGTTTTCAGAGGGGCTGCCGTGGGTGGCCCAGCGCGTGTGACCAATGCCGGTGTTGCTTTTGCTTTGAACACCACTTAACTTGTTGACCAGCTCACTTATCTTGCCCTTGCATCGGACAACGTTTAACTTGGCCGAGTCGTCCATAAAGGCAATACCGGCCGAATCATACCCCCTGTACTCGAGTTTCTTCAGACCGTCAAGGATTAACTCTATTGCGTTGTTATTGCCCGTGTATCCAATTATTCCACACATAATCCATACTCCTTTGCCGTTGCTGCGGGGTTGCTTCCTACACGCTTAACCCTCGATGTTGTCGTTCTATTTTTCAGAAGCGGGGTGTTTTATAGCCCTTTGTATAAGGCTCTTTTTGGTTACCCACTGGTGTATATTTCTCTGCTTGCCCCTGGCAATGGCAAGTGCATCATCCGGTACGTCAACGGTGATGGTTGAACCGGCTCCGATAAAGGCGTTTTCACCTACCGTTACGGGTGCCACAAGTTCCGTACCGCTGCCTACAAACACGTTGTCCTTGATTATCGTCCTGTATTTCTTCTTTCCGTCATAGTTGCAGGTTATGGTACCCGCTCCAATGTTCACGTCCCTGCCTAGTTGACTATCACCGATATAGCTCAAGTGCGACACCTTGGAGTTGGCTCCAACCGTGGAGTTTTTTATCTCAACAAAGTTACCGATCTTTGCCTTGCTACCGACCACGGAACCGGGCCGTAAGTGGGCAAATGGTCCAATTGTTGCCATCGCATCTATCTTTGAGTTCTCAACCACGCTCGAGTTCTTTATTATAACATTATCTCCAACAATTGTGTCTATGATGATCACGTTTGGATATATTGTACACCCCTGACCTATCTCCGTATGACCCTCAAGGATAACATTGGGGTAGACAATCGTGTCCTGTCCAATGCTTACATCGGGGGAGATCAGTGTGGAGTCTACGTCCATCAGCGTTACCCCGTCGTTCATCCATCTTGAGGCAATCCTCTGCTGCAGGAGTCTCTGGGCCGCAAGCAGGTCAGCCCTGCTGTTGACGCCGACAAACTCAGCCTCCTCCATCATGATGGCGGCCTCAACTCGCAGGCCGGAGGCATTGCAGACGGCTACGATATCGGTCAGGTAGTACTCGCCCTTTTTAGGGTTCTTTTCGATCCTGTTGAGGTATGTCAGCGCCGTCTTACTAAAGACGTATATACCGCTGTTTACCTCGGTGATAGTCTTTTCCTGGTCCGATGCGTCGTTTTCCTCTATGATGCCGTTGATCGTACCATCGGGGTTTCTCTTTATCCTTCCATAGGCCCCGGGTATGGCGGCGTTGAAGGTTATGAGTGTCAGGGCGTTATTGTGTGAGACATGTTGTCGTATGAGTGTCTCCAGTGTTTCGGGTCTGATAAGGGGCACGTCCCCGGCAAGTACGAGCAGGTGGTCGAGGTCATCCCCGATGTCGGTCAAGCCGGAGATGAGGGCATCTGCTGTCCCGAGGGGTTGTTTCTGCCAGGCCGACAATGTCCCGGTACCATCGTATAACGACACTATTGCCTCCGTGTGGGTTGACACCACGATAAGCGTCTTGTCAACGGCATCGACACCCTTGATGGCATCGGTGATAT
>JADGAE010000164.1 GCA_015232165.1 Nitrospirota bacterium | reverse complement strand
TTAACAGCATCACGACAAACAGAAACAACACCATTATCGCACCGGCATATATGATAATCTGTATGGCGGCAAGAAACTCCGCATTTAAGAACAGATACAGGCCGGCCACGTGGAAAAACAAAAGCAACATAAACAACACGGCGTGCATGACATTTCTCCGTGTCACCGTCAGCACCGACACCAGGACACACACGGAGGCAAGATAGATAAAAAATGCCTTCTGGATCATCTACTCCCCCTTTTCCCGGGATTCTCCGGCAACCTCGCCGGCCGTATCCCCCGATGGAGCGGGTGATGTGGCAGGGGGTGTTGACTCGTTTGTCCCTTTTGGACGAAAAACGGCCTGCTCTGTGGGTGTGGCAAAGTCCGTCGTCTTTGGGCGCCAGAAGTTATCCAGGTAGAAGGCACCCCTGCGGCCTTCCATGTACTTGTCCCAATTGTCGAGGAGGGTCGGTATGGTCATAAAGAACGACCCCTTCGAGTAGTCGGAGTACTCATAGTGTTCCGTCATCACCACGGCACCAAAGGGACATGCCTCAACACAGAAGGAACAGTACAGACACCTCAGTAATTCGATCTCATACCGGTCTACGACCTTTTCGTGGTTGGGCCCCTCCGACGTATAGATGTTGATACACTTGGACGGACACACCGCGGCACACAGGCCGCAGCCCACACACTTGGCCTTACCGGTGGCGGAGTCTCGCACGAGGGCGTGCATACCGCGAAACCCTGCACGGGCCTCAGTCTTTTCCTTGGGATACTGTTTTGTCACAGGCTTCTTAAATGCCGTTGTAAGGGTCAGTTTCATACCCTGGAGTATCTCCGTAAAAAACACCCTCTTGATAAGACTCGCCAGAAAGCCGGATTCTTTTCTGCCAACTACCTTTACGTATTTATCTGTTTGTTCGTCCGTTGTATTCAATTGCACTCCTGATGTGTTTAAGTTCGGCCGCTTGTAAGCCAGAGCTTCATTAATGCGGTTATGACAATATTGACCAATGCCAGGGGGATCAACACCTTCCACCCGATGGCCATCAACTGGTCATATCTGTACCTGGGTATGGTCGCCCGTATCCAATAATAGAAAAATATACACGCATACAGCTTAAGCAAGAACCACACAACCCCCGGCACCACTGCAAGAAACGGCAGCAGCTTCAAGACAAATGCCGGCAGCATCCATCCGCCAAGAAAACACAACACGGCCAGGGAAGACATAATGATCATCCCCGTGTACTCGGCCATAAAGAACAGGGCAAATCGCATGCCGCTGTACTCGGTAAAAAAACCGCCTACAAGCTCGGTTTCGGCCTCCGGCAGGTCAAACGGTGTTCGGTTGGTCTCGGCGATGGCGGAGATAACGAAGACAAAAAAGCCGATAAATTGGGGTACTATGTACAGCCCCCCGGGATATTCATGTTGTGCATGGACGATATCGGTGAGATTGAGCGATCCAGCCATTAACATTACCCCCACGAGGCTCAGACCAAGGGCGACCTCGTAACTGATAACCTGTGCCGAGGACCTCAGGGCGCCAAGGAACGGATACTTGGAGTTGGACGCCCAACCGGCCAGGATTATGCCATATGCTCCCAACGATGACATAGCAAAGATAAACAACAGACCAATGTTTATGTTGCTGATTACAAAGCCGTCATAAAACGGGATCACGGCCAGCGTTGTCAGCGCCGCCATCAGGCCAAAAACGGGCGCCATGAAAAATATCGGTTTATCCGAATTTGTCGGTATGATGTCCTCCTTAAAGAAGGACTTTATACCGTCGGCAATTGGTTGTAATATCCCATACGGCCCCACAATCATTGGTCCCAGGCGCATCTGCATCCGGGCTATGATCTTCCTTTCAAAGTACGTAGCATACGCCACATGTCCCATAACGGCGGCAAGCACCACGGCTATCTTAAAGACGATAACCCCCACGTCCCACAAAAAACCCTTTAAATCCGTCGTCAGTCCTATATCCATCAAATTATCACCGAATCCCTATACTCAAGAAAAAGAAGGGAGGCGGCTCCGCTCGCACAGCGACGTTACCGCGCCCTCCCTCAGACCCACCCTGCAAGGGGGCCAGCCCCCTTGACCTCATAATTCTTAATTCTAACGTTATAATCATTATATTTATACCCGTTCAATTCTTACAGTGGTTGCATCCAGACAAAGGCAGCCCAGTACCGGATCAATGTGATAGTTTAACATACCCAGGCCGCCTGCCTTTTCAAACGTGTTGGACATCAACACGACACAGTCCGGGACGCCCTTGTCGATCTTAACTATTGTTTCCAACTCACCTTCGGTCGTGTATACCGTGACCCTGTCGCCGTCATTGAGGGTGCGTGAGCCACCGGCGGTGTAAAACCTGGCCTGTTTGTGGTTTATGAGCACGTATGGTTCTGGATATATGCCCAGGATGGCCTTGGACCTGGTCGTTATTGTGCCGCTGTGATAGAGGTGTCTCTCAAGCAGGAGGTGCATACCTGGAAAATCGCTTTGGCAGTAATCGGGTATCGGAAGGTCGTCAATCCCCTCGACGTCAAAATCAACCTCGCCTGCCCTGAGGGACTTACCGTTGTACGGCCATATGGTCTGACCGGCTGAGATTTCCTCATACGTCAGGCCAAAGTGCAGAGGTGATATCTGCGTTATCTCTGCCCATAGACCCCGCACATCCGTGTAGTTTTCCTTCATGCCGAACGCCCTGGCTACGTCGGCGATGATTCGCCAGTCAGGCTTGACGGAGACCGTCTTGCCCTTTCTCAGACGCTGAATACGTCGTTCGAGGTTTGTGTAGGTGCCATCCTTTTCAGACCACGCCGCAGAGGGCAGGACGACATCTGCCATCCTGGCCGTCTCCGTCATAAATATATCCTGAACTACGACAAAGCCTATGTTTTTTATTGCCTCTTGTGTCTTCTTCCTGTCGGGGAAGTTAAACGCCGGATTTTCACCCATTATATAAAGCGCCTTGAGGGCACCGCTCTGTCCATGTTGTATGATCTCAAAGGCATTGAGTCCTCTTTCCTCGGGTACCGCACCGCCTCTTGCATCCTTTATCTTGCGTTCAATGGCCCCCAACTCAACGGGCCTTCCCCCGGGCAGCATATCCGGGACACAACCCATGTCAACCACACCCTGGTAATTAGGTCGGTCAGACATCAGAAATATCCTGCCGTTTAACAAATACGCGATGGCACCCGTCAGAAACACCTTCTTGGATACCCTCTCACCCTGACAGATATCCTGTCCCACCATAATGACGGGTGTCTTCATTGCACACAGGTCATCGGCCACACGCTCTATGACACCATCAGATACCCCTGCCATTTTCAGGTCTTTTACCGATGGCAACCTAAGGGCCTTTATCTTATCCTCAATGATATAGCTCTCACCTCTTAGACCCTTGCGTTTTGCGATCTTGCCGACTATGGCGCACAAGACAACCTCTTCGGCATACAGGGCAGGTATGACCTCGTAGTCTACAAACATCTTCAGTCCCCCCGGGGGGCCAATTACAACGACCTTGGCCCCGTGTCTCCAGGCCAGTCTAACCTGCACACCCATTATGGGATTGACCGCGGTGGGGTCGCCTCCGATGACCAACACGCCGTTAGAGCGCTCGATACCGTGTAGCAGGTTGGCCGTTACGCCGACGCCCAACATACCTTCGAGGTAGGCCTGCACCGGTGAATAATAAAACCGTGCCGTTGAATCTATATTGTTAGTCCCCAGGATAAAACGCATGAACTTCTGGAGCATGTAGTTGTCTTCGTTTGTGCACCGTGGCGAGGCAATGGCTGCGATGGCCTTGCTGCCGTGGTCTTTTTTTATGTCCTTGAACCTTTGGGCGACATAGGAGACAGCCTCATCCCACGTAACCGGTATCAGTTGACCGTTCTTTCGGATAAGCGGAGTGTTCAGACGCTCGTCACTGTCTACGTAGTCGTAACCGAATCGCCCCCTTACACACAGGAGACCTCTATTTAGGCCGCCTTTTAAGTCGGGCATTGTTCTCATGATCGATCCGCCGCGCATCTGCAATACCATGTTGCATCCCACGCCGCAGAACCCGCACACCGTCTGCACCTCCGCCTCGACATACCAGGGTCGGTAGCTGTGCCGATGCGCCCTTGACGTGATCGCACCCACAGGGCACACCGTCAGGCAATTGCCACAGTACTCACAGTTGTAGCGACCTCCCGAGAACGGCTCTACGAAGGACTTACTCCCCCTGCCCGTAATTGCTATTGCATAGGCCCCCTGGACGTCATTGCACATCCGCACGCATCTGGAACACAGTATGCAACGCTCCATGTTTCTGACGATGAAGGGGTCATTAAAATTCTCCGGATGCGTGCGTTTGCCCTCGACAAATCTACCCTCGGCTGCCCCGTACTGCACAACCAGGTCCTGAAGGACGCACTCACCTGCCTTATCGCACACCGCACAGTCCAACGGGTGGTTGATGAGCAGGAACTCAAGCATTGCCCGTCTGGTTGCCCGTATGGCCTCCGTCTCCGTCCTGACCACCATACCGTCGGTCACATGGACCGTGCATGATGTCTGGAAGCGATTGAGACGCTCGATCTCCACCAGACACATGCGGCACCCGCCGTAGGGCTCCAGCCCCTTGAAGTGGCACAGCGTGGGTATCTTTATCCCTACGCTCCGGGCAGCCTCCAGTATCGTCACAGGCGTCTCCACCGATACCTCTGTGTCGTTTATCGTTAGCCTTATCATGGTTGTATAGGTATTATACTCAAACATGTCAAATAAGTAAAGCTACCCACCACATGGCAATCGCATTTGACCAAAAGAAGGAAAAAATGGGGTCAAGGGGACTTCTTCGTGCCCGGGGCGGCTCGCCCCTCCCCTTGCAG
>JADGAE010000163.1 GCA_015232165.1 Nitrospirota bacterium | reverse complement strand
GTGCTATGTTTATGCTACTGTTCTATGTCAGCGGAGTAAACTACATAGGCATTTTGCATAAAAGATTGAGTAAGTTATTTATGCACAGGCCCTATTAACTGAGAATTGCTGTTCAGGACAATTTGTACTTGACAAGGTGATTTGTTCTTTGCCATAATAAGACTTGTCGTTTATTCTGAATCATGAAGATCAGGGGCCTTAGTAAGTAAGCATAAAAAGATGACACGGAGGCCATGAAGGCATCTACCAGGGAGGTAGGCTTTTGTGGCCTTTCTATTTTTGGAGGTGTGGTATGAGACGTTATAGTTTTAGGTTGGTGCTTTTGGCAATCTTGGCGATAGGCAGTACGTCGGAGATATATGCGCATGATTACTGGATTGAGGGTAAGGGTAATGACTTTGTGCTGGTCTACGGGCATGGCAGTAACAGGATGGATATCGATCCTTCCAAGGTCAAGGGCATAAGGGCGCTTAATGTTGCAGGTACAGAGATCGCCGTTGACAAGGAGATCAAAGGAAAGGTCTTAGCGCTAAGGGCAAAGGAACGTCCTTCACTGCTCCTGGTTGAGGTAGATAACGGTTACTGGTCAAAGACAGTCCATGGTTGGAAGAACCTTCCCAGGCGGAAGGCAGAAAAGGTGGTTGAATCCTATCGCTCGTTGTTCTACGCCAAGTCTATTCTTATATGGAGCGATACGGCGCAAAGACAACTGACAGAGGGGCTTGACATATCCCCCCTTAACGACCCCCTGGTGATGAAGTCAGGCGATGTCTTGCCGCTTAAGGTGACATACAACGGTAAACCGCTAACATCAGCGACGTTAGAGGGGCAGTCACATGAGATACTGGCCACAACAAACACTGAGGGTGTTGCCGTAGTCAAGCTCTCAAAAGGGGGGATGGTCATTGCGGTTGACCACAAGGGGCGGTTAAATAACGACCCGGATGCCGATTATTTGAGCATCACCGCGACACTCTCCTTTGAGGTGCCAAGGTGATGCCCTTGAAGGTCGTCCTGCATGGTGCGTTGGCAACGTCCTGGTGTCTTTTGTTTGCCGTGCAGGTCTATGCCCATGCGGTGAGCTATGATGTTGCGCAGAATAAGGTGATAACAGTAAGGGTATTGTACACGGCCTCTGACCCGGTTAACTACGCCGAGTATGAGCTGCACGGCCCCGGCGACACCCTGCCTTACCAGGTGGGCAGGACCGACAACAACGGATTTGTCACCTTTCTACCTGACAGGGCGGGCATCTGGAGGATAAAGGTCAAGGGTGAGTCTTCGCATGGATTGCATGGCGCTACGGTTGAGGTCATGGTTGATGACGCCCTCGATCTCAAGTCATTCAACAAGCCTTTTGCAGAAACTCTCAGCACAACGTTAACAAAGCTCCTCGTGGGAATAAGCCTGATTATTGGCATATTCGGACTCTATGCAATACTACGGCACAGGAAGACACAAAAAGCCCCCGTGGGTGCAGAGACAAAATGAAATGCTTATGGCCCACGTCTCCCTGCAGGTGCCCTCAATCAGTCCTATCTGGGCAGGGTCATCGACGAATCAAACCAATTGATAACTTTCATGTCAACAACGATAGACTACTTCCAATGCCACACGCGATAACAAAGGCGCTGTTAGAGGCCGAGGATATCATGCAGGTTGAGTGGTTGCCTTGTCATCCATTTTTTTATTGTTATCTGCGGATTCTGGGGTCTGCGATGGCATAACCGATGTCGGCAGCGAGGTTGCCTGCGAGTGTCAGGACTGCCCCGATGGTGAGTATTCCCATTACGAGTGGGTAGTCCCTCATCATGACGGCCATGTAAAAGAGCTGTCCCATCCCCGGTATGCCAAATACCTGCTCAAAGATAACGCTGCCCCCTATGAGCCCTGGAATGGACAACCCCAGGATGGTTATTATTGGCAGGAGCGCGTTTCTCAGGGCATGGACATAGATGACCTTAACCTCGGTCAATCCCTTTGCCCTGGCTGTGGTTATGTAGTCCTGGCGTATAACCTCAAGGAGACTGCCCCTCATGTATCGGGATATGCCGGCCAGTCCCCCAAATGAGGAGACAAATACCGGTAAAATCAGATGCCGTGCCATATCCACCACCTTGCCCCAGAGTGTCAGCCCCTCGTGTCCCAGGGACTTAAGCCCCGATATGGGCAACACGTGCAGGTACGTGCCAAAGAACATCATCAACAGCAACGCCAACCAGAACGCCGGCATCGCAAAGCCCACAAACACGAGCAGGGTCGTGACCTTGTCGTACATGGAGTGCCTGTGGGTGGCAGAGAGCACCCCTATGGGAACGGCCGCGAGAAAGATAATGGCCAGCGACAGCAGGTTTATCCCAAAGGTTATTGGCAGCCTCTCCTTGATCTTTTTCCAGACGGGCCTGTGGTCTGAGGAGAATGACTCACCAAAGTCCAGCCGCACGACCCGTCCCATCCAAAGGGCATACTGTTGCCATATGGGTTTGTCCAGGCCGTAGTATTTCAGAAGTCTGGCGCGCGCCTCCGGTGTGATCTTTGGGTTCATGTCGGTCAAGACGTCAGTGGGTTTGCCAGGGGCCAGGTGGATTATCAAAAAACTGATTATCGTTATCCCCACAAACGTGATGACCATCTCGACGGCCTTCTTAAATAAATATGTAATCATACAAAAGAAAAGACGAAAATGGGGAGCTTTGCTCCCCCTCAGACCCCCTCACAAGGGGTCACAGACCCCTTGACCCCGTAATGCTCAATCCTTATACTCATATACAATGTCATTTCGTTAATTTTAACATTAGTGCGGCATCTTTTGAAACAGATACATGCCGACGGTTATAAACGCAACCGGTACGAGCCAGGATGCAATAAAGGCTGGTATCATGCCCGAGTATCCCATGGACAGAGACAGGGCAAAGCATATCCAGTACACCAGGCTAATGGCTATGGCAATGCCGACACTGATCGTGCCCGAGCCCATCTTCAGCCTGGTGACGATGGCTATGGCCACAAGCATCATGACAATGACCGTGAAGGGGTAGGAGAGTTTGGCGTGCAGGTTGACCAGGGTCTTTTGGTTGTCGTAGCCTGAGTTTTTGAGGTGTTGGTTGTAGCTTATGAGATCGAAGAAGGACATCTCATCGGAGATTGAGACGGTTTCGTCGTATATGCTCAGGGCGTTTATCTTATCTACGGAGATGTCGTTGGCCCTGGATATGGTCATGTTTACCAGGTCATAGAAGGTAACATCAGACAGTACCCATCTGCTGCCGTTGTAGAGTGACGTGCCCGCCGTATACATACGTGTGAGCCTGTCCTTGTCAACCACAAAGACGGTGATGTCTTTTATGACCCCCTTGTCAGGAAAGTACCGGCTGATGTTTACGATGGTATCGCTTTTTTCCAGAAACCATATGTTGTTGGTCTTAAACAGTGTCCTGTCGTGGTTGTGCTTTAACCTGTAAAGGAGGTTATTGGCCTTAAAATTAAACGGACTGGCAAGGAAGCTGTCTATGGAGAAGTCCATCGCGGCAAGGACCATGCTGATGACAATGAACGGCATAAAGATGCGTTTCATGCTTGTGCCGGTACTCTTGATGGCAATAAGCTCGTTGAACCTCATCGCCTGGCCAAACACCAGCAGGGTGCCAATCAACGTCGCCATCGGCAAGAGATACTTGACGTACTTTGGTGTCGTATACATCCAGTACAGTAGTATCTCCGTGTACCGCGGCTCGTACTTCATGAGCTTGTCATACTTGTCGATGACCTCAAAGGTGCCTGCCAACGCCGTCAGTCCTACGATTAATGCAAGGTAGACGATCAGACACTCCTTTACATAGTAACGCTCTATAATGGTCATCGTCTGTTTACCCTTCCATATAGATACAGAGCCAGGACGAGCATCAACGTCAGCGGTATCCATGCCCCCGGGAAATGGACGAGCCTTCCGTTGCGGATGAGCTTTTCGCAGTAGACCAGGAGGCTATAGTAGACGACAAAGATGGTCGTGGCGATGCTCAACCCCGCCAGTCTGCCCCCCTTGCCAAGGACATTGGCCAGGGATGGTGACAGGATGCTCAACACCAGGACCATCAGTGGCAGGGAGCAACGCCTGTGGAACTCGATATAGAGTTGGAGGCGTTCTTCGCCCTGTCTGTCCCTGGCTCGTTGCAGGAGCTCGGAGGGGGTCAGCTCGCTGACGCTGAAGTTTACCTGGGGGGTCAGGCTTACTGTCATGTTGTAGGTATCAAAGGTGATCCGCGTAAGTGTCTGTGCGGCGTGCAGGAATATCTCACCCTTTTTCAACGCAAATCCGACGCTCATGTCTCCGTTGGTCTTTATATTACCTTCTTTTGCAAAGACGGCCCACGAGTTTTTGCTGTTACGCTTGTCATAGATAAAGACGTCTCGTAAGAAGTTATCTGAGCGTTTCTCTTTCACAAGCACCACAACGTCCTTGATCAGTGTATAGAAGACCCCCTGCTCAATGGCCATTGGCGACTTGGTGGCGATGATCTGTATGAGTCTGGTTCTGAAGGTCTTGCTGCTTGCCGGGCTTAGGACAAAGGACGTATATCCTGCCAGCACGAAACACACCCCCCCAAAGATCAACACCGGCCTTGCAATCTGCCTGAAGGACATACCCGCTGCCCTGAGTATAACGATTTCGCTGTCAACGTTTAGCCTCCCGTAGGTAAACAGCACCGCAGTCATAAAGGACATCGGCAGGGTCAACAGCGATAACTGAGGCTGCACGTACGTCATAATCTCCAGGAAATCAAGCGTAGATGCCCCAACACCGCTTAATATCATGCTAAGCTTCAGAATCCGCTCCATCATCAGGATGACGTTAAATGCCGCAAGACTCAGCAGGAACGACAACAACAGTTCCCTGAATATGTACCTGTCTATGGTCTTTATGATTGCCCCAAGCCCTCCGGATTATCCGTAATATTGGCCAATATACCAGCCTTAAGGTATTATTGCATATGT
>JADGAE010000001.1:2504-32451 GCA_015232165.1 Nitrospirota bacterium | reverse complement strand
CAAGGGGAGGGGCGAGCCGCCCCGGGCACGAAGAAGTCCCCTTGACCCCGTAAAATGCCACATAATCTTGTATTTAATCCAATCTAAATATGCTATAAAGTGCATTTTTATTACCACTTGTTATCCACCAAAAATTTATGCACCCCATTTTTTAATACATGCAAATAAAATTTTCAATGTTATGTTATAATCTTTGATTAACTATTTATATATTGAGGGATAGAGATGGACAGAGAAGAAGAAGAAAATGGTTTTGAGTTTGTAGACAAACGAAAGCTCAGGCAAGATGAGACATTAAAATATGAGCAATGTGCTCATGAGGCAGGACATGAGGCCCTCTGGCAACAAGAGATGCACCCCCCTCATGATAATATCTACGAGGACATCCATGCCGGCTGTGGACGCGAGGGGCACGGTGGGTACTGTGGGCACGAGGGGGAGGCGATAATACCCGACGTAACTTTTACAAACTTCATAGCAAATCTCGGTACTGATGCGATGGTGAGCCTGGGTATGTTGCAAGACCCTCAGGGGCAGACGTATAAGGACCTGGCAGTGGCAAAGTATATCATCGACGTAATTGCCATGTTACAGGAAAAGACCAAGGGCAATCTCGACGACTCGGAAAACCAACAAACATCTGACATGTTGTACCATTTGAGAATGGCTTACATTAATATTGCCAACCAACCTTAAAAAATACAAACAGGAGGTCTTTTTATGCATCCAAAGGTTCTTACATTGATACTGGCAGGTGGTGAGGGCAGAAGGCTCTTTCCTTTGACCGCAATTCGTTCCAAGCCCTCGGTGCCGTTTGGGGGCAGGTACAGGATCATAGACTTTGTCCTCAGTAACATCATCAACTCGGGGATGTACTCTATCTACCTGCTGGTACAGTACAAGTCGCAGTCGTTGATCAAGCACGTGCAGGAGAACTGGAGTCAGACGTCGGTGTCGCGGGACCAGTTTATAACCATTGTCCCGCCGCAGATGCGTAAGGGCCTGGAATGGTTCCAGGGCACTTCGGATGCCGTGCTGCAAAACGTAAACCTCATCCAGCAGTTCAATCCTACACATGTGGCCATCTTTGGGGCCGACCACATCTACAGGATGGACGTCAGTCAGATGCTCGACTTTCATATTGCAAATGACGCAAAGGTCTCCGTGGCAGCCAGACCCGTGCCCATAGACCAGGCATCGGCCTTTGGCGTTATAAAGGCGGCAGCAAACGGGTTGATTGAGAGATTCGAGGAAAAACCAAAAAATCCATCCCCCATGCCAAACGATCCAACCCAGGCATATATCTCAATGGGTAACTACATATTTGACACAAACGTCCTTTTAGAGTCTCTGGCCGATGCCCAGAAAAAAAATGAACATGACTTTGGTGGCAACATCCTGCCAAGGCTAGTTGGCAAGGTCAACCTCTTTGCTTACGACTTCTCTCTCAACAAGGTGCCTGGCACAAAGCCCTACGAGGAGGTTGCCTACTGGCGCGATGTGGGAACAATCAAGGCATTTATGGAGTCAAACATGGACATGCTTGGAGAGCATCCTATCTTTGATATCTCCAATCCGGCCTGGCCTATACATCCGGAGCTGTCGCTGGTGCCGCCAGCCAAGATAATCAGTGGTTCGATCAACAACAGCTTCATCTCCGACGGGGTCTACGTCAAGGGTGCATCCATCACTAATTCCATTATCAGAAGCGGGGTGACTATAGAGGAAGGCGTTGAGATCAACGACTGCATCATCCTGGAAAACGTGCACGTCAAAAAAGGCGGCCGATTGAAAAACGTTATTGTGGATAAACACAACGTCATCAAGGAGTCCGAAACACTCGGCTTTGACTCAAACAAGGACAGGTTCAGGATGCACATCGATGAATCGGGTATCGGCATCCTACCCAAGACCTCGTTTAGTTAGGTGATTGGAAAATGAGCAGCAACATGGAACGTCCAGGAGTCGGAAAAAACATGGAGATTATTAACGAGTATATCACACTGGGCACGGGCGGCAATGGCGAGCTTATCGACCTGACGGGACACCTGAAGAGCATCCTGGATAAGTCGGGATTGGCAAAGGGCATAATGACCGTCTTTGTGATTGGCTCTACGGCAGCCATTACCACGTTTGAGTACGAATCGGGGTTAATCAGGGACATGACGGAGCTGTATGAGAAGCTGGCACCATTTGGCAAGCAGTATGCCCACAATCAGACCTGGGGGGATGGCAATGGCTTTAGCCATGTCCGCGCAGCGCTTGTCGGACCGTCATTGACCATACCCTTTGACAACGGGGCTCTGCTGTTGGGGACGTGGCAGCAGGTGGTGTTGGCGGATTTCGATAACAGACGCAGGAGTCGTAAGGTTGCCGTCAACCTGATCGGGCAACAGTAAACACAAAAAGGAGAAAACAACGCATGGAAGAGATAAAAATCAAAAAACCAACAGAAAAAGAGTTAAGTGAATTAGGCGTAAACAAGTGGCCTATATGGGAGAAAGAGGTCTCAAAGTTTGACTGGTCATACGATTCTACGGAGATGTGCTATCTGCTTGCCGGCAAGGTGATTGTCAAGACCGACGACGGTGAGGTGGAGTTTGGCAAGGGCGACTTTGTGACATTCCCCGAGGGCCTGTCCTGCACCTGGGAAGTCAAAGAACCCGTCAGGAAACACTACAAGTTCAAGTAAGCCACAAAAGAACAAAGAAGAAGAAAGAAAGGCACCCATGAGTTTCTTATGCACCCACTGATGAGAGTGAAATTATCACAACAAAAAAATTATCTCAAGATGTAGATCGGTTCAATCTCGACGGCCTTTTTAGATGGATATATCCCCGAAAACAGACCTGTGCACAGCGATGCGATAAATGCCATAGTCACGCCCGTGCCTGAGACCACAAACGGCATACCCGTCAACAACGCTATCAGTAAGCTCAACACCACTCCAATCACCGAGCCAATGACGCCACCCGTGAAGGATATAAACGACGATTCGGTCAGGAACTGGATCATGATATCCCTCTTCTTTGACCCCACTGCGCGCCTTATGCCGATCTCCATCCTGCGCTCGTTGACCATTAGGATCATTATCGAGAGTATGCCAACGGCGCTGATCGTAAAGGAGACAAACGACGTTATAAGTCCCAGCATCTTGACCAGTTTGATGGCCTGGGTCTTAATGTCGTTGACGTCCTTGAGATTGATTACGGTGAAGTCATCCCGTTGACCTTTTTTGATGTTGTGTCTGAGACGCAGGAGGTTCTCTAACTGTGAGGCAAGCGGGGAGAGTGAGGCCTCGTTGTTGGCCTCGATGTATATGGCGCTGACGTAGCGCTTGTTAACAAATCGTCGCAGGTATGTGCTAATGGGGACATAGGCGACGTTGTCCGAGTCAACGCCCGCGGCGTCAGCCCCGACGGGTCGTAATACCCCCGTGACCTCACAGGGGACTCGGTAGACGTAGACGTACTTGCCGATAGGATCGGCATCTCCAAACAGCTTTTGGGCAACCTTGGCCCCTATGATGACCTTTCTTTTGAGTTCCTTGTCGTCAGCGGGATTAAAGTATTGGCCGCTGCTTAAGTATAGTTTTCGTATCTCAAAAAACTCGCTGCCTACCCCCATGAGGGTTGCGGTGATGGTGGTATCGAGGTGTCTGATGGGGAAGTTTCTGCTCGTGGAGGGGGCTACTTTGTTTATGTAAAACGTCGAGTTCTTTATGGCCCTGACATCGGCAAGGGTCAAGGACGTAGACTCGCCCAATGCCCCGGGGTTGGCGTGCATTCCCATCAGGCCGCTACGTACAATCAGCAGGTTTTTGCCAAAGCTCTCAACCTCCTTAAGCGTCTGCAGTCTCAGGGAGGCCGAAATGTTTGTAACGGTGATAAGCGACAACGTCCCCAGGACCACCCCCGCTACGGCCAACGCACTCCTGAGCTTAAAGCTGCTGAAGGACTTCAGGGCAATGGACAGGTTAAGGGTAATGTTTCTGAATATTGCTAAACCCACAGCGGTACAGTCACCCTATGTCCATAACAGTAAAAAACACTGTCAATCTCATATCCAAATTGTACCATAAATGACAATCCCTTGACGTGCCGTAATTATAGCGGGGCGCATAAGAAACTCATGGGTGCCTTGGGGAAAGAAAGGGGCGTTTTGTGGCCGGGGTGCCCCACCCCCTCCGCTGTCACAGCGACGTTACCGCGCCCCTACTCAGACCTAATGCTGTTGACTTAAGGAAGCACAAGGGACTGTCTGAACCATGATTGCACAGATTATAAGGATTTACAGGAAAAAAAAGCACGACGCTTTCTTAACATAATCCTTATAATCCCTTAATCCTTCAAATCGTGGTTCAGACATCTTTAATGCTTAAGTCAACAGCATTACTCCTCAGACCTCCCCCGCAAGGGGAGGGGCGAGGCGCAATCTTGTCGCAGCGGATCGCACCCGCCCCGGCCACGAAGAAGTCCCCTTGACCCCGTAAAGGGCTGGTTGATATGGACAGGGTATCTTAATTTTACCATGCTTTTTTAATAGGATACTATGCTTCGTTATTTACCACTTGTCATCCACCAAAAATTTATGCACCCCTGGTCTTATAATAATTCACAAAAGTTATTGAAATATGATATACTTGCCATAGTGCAAATAAATAACAATAAGGGGGACACACTATATTGGGGCAACAAAAAGGTCAGGGATTAGCCCGGACAATGCCTATTGCCATACGAACGGGCGATAGATATTATGATATAAGCGCCGCAGAAACGGTCGCACAAGAGGCTCCGGGACAAGAGATTGTACCGGTGACGGTGGAATCACCACAAGGGCTGGGTATCTACCGACACAGCGTCTCACACATAATGGCTCATGCCGTCAAGGAGCTGTTTCCTCAGGCGAAGGTTACCATCGGACCTGCCACTGAGGATGGCTTTTACTATGACTTTGACGTGGAAAGCCCGTTTACGCCGGAAGACCTCATCAAGATAGAAAAAAACATGAGCCGGATAATAAAAAAGGATAACAAGTTTGTCAGAAAGGTCATCACCAAAGACGAGGCCATACGACTCTTTAAGGACATGGGTGAGGACTACAAGGTCGAGATCATAGAGGAAATCGAGGATGACGTTGTGAGTCTCTATGAGGAAGGCGGATTTGTAGACCTGTGTCGCGGACCGCACGTGCCCTCTAGCGGGGTAATAGCCGCGTTTAAGTTGCTAAAAACGGCAGGGGCGTACTGGCGCGGCAGCGAAAAAAACAAGATGCTCCAGAGGGTTTATGGCACTGCCTTTGCCAACGAGTCTCAGTTGAAGGAATATCTCGATTTCCTTGAGGAGGTAAAAAAGCGCGACCACCGCAAGATCGGCAAGGAACTTGACCTCTTCAGCATAAACGAGGAGATAGGCCCCGGGCTGATCCTCTGGCATCCAAACGGGGCTATAATCCGAATGGCTATAGAGGATTTCTGGCGCAATGAACACATAAAAGCCAACTACAGCATCCTCTACACCCCTCACATAGCAAAGCTAAACCTCTGGGAAAGGAGCGGACACCTCGACTTCTACAAGGAAAACATGTACACGCCAATGGAGATCGAGGGGGCCGACTATGAGATCAAGCCGATGAACTGCCCCTTCCACCTGGCAATATACAAGAGCGCACTGCGCAGTTACAGGGACCTCCCCATACGGTATGCCGAACTGGGCACGGTATACAGGTATGAGCGCTCCGGCGTATTACACGGACTGATGCGCGTGCGCGGGTTTACGCAGGACGATGCCCACATCTTCTGCCGTATAGACCAGATAGAGAACGAAATACTCAACGTGCTCGATTTTACGTTGTTTATCCTTAAAACGTTTGGATTTGAACAGTTTGACGTATATCTGTCGACAAGGCCGGAGAAATTCGTTGGAAGCCCCGAAAATTGGGAGTTGTCAACGGAGGCCCTAAAAAAGGCCCTGATCACAAAACAACTGAGATATGAAATTGACCCCGGTGAGGGAGTCTTCTATGGCCCCAAGATAGACATCAAGGTCAAGGACTCACTGAATCGTCAGTGGCAGTGCAGCACTATACAGGTGGACTTCAACAACCCCGAACGTTTCGACATCTCCTATCGCGGGTCTGATGACAAACATCACATGCCCATTATGATCCACAGGGCGCTGATGGGTTCGCTGGAGCGGTTCTTTGGCGTGCTGATCGAGCACTACGCCGGTGCCTTTCCCCTGTGGCTTGCGCCTGTCCAGTTGTCCGTCCTGACCATCTCGGAGAGACACATCGACATTGCCCGTGAACTCGTCGATTTCTTTAAGAAAGACGGCATCAGGGTTGAGGCTGACTTCGGCGACGAAAAAATAGGCTACAAGATAAGACAGACATCGGTCAAAAAAGTCCCCTACGCCGCTCTTGTTGGTGACAAAGAGGCTCAAACCGCCACTCTTACAGTCAGAAAAAGAAATGGTGAAAACACCGTTTTTAACTCCAAAGAAGAACTACTTGATTTCTTAAGAAAAGAGATCAATAATAAACTACAAATATTTAAGGAGGTAAAGTTATAAATAAAAAGATTAGAATAAACGATCAGATAAAGGTGCCGCAGATCAGGTTAATCGACGTAGAGGGCGAGCAGCTTGGCATCGTAAACATACGTGATGCCATAAGATCGGCAGTAGAGAAGGGACTTGACCTTGTAGAGGTTGCCCCGGCAGCCAGCCCTCCCGTATGCCGAATCATGGATTTTGGTAAGTACAAATATCAGTTAAGCAAGAAACATACGCACCGAAAGACCATAGACGTCAAAGAGGTAAAGATACGACCAAGGATATCAGAACATGACCTGGAGAGAAAGATCAACCAACTTATAACCTTCCTGACCGAAGGAGATAAGGCAAAGGTCTCCATGTTCTTCCGCGGCAGAGAGATCGTCAGACCCGAACAGGGCATGGTGGTCTTTGAAAAGATAATGGAAAAACTCCAGGGCAATTACAATATAGAGGTCAAACCCAAGCTCGACGGTAAGAGCATGATCATGGTGGTAGCGCCCAAGTAAAATCAGGGTTAACGTCACAACCAGCACCGGGTGTAAGCCATATGAAATATGGTGTTGCCAAAACCGGACGCTTGTGTTAAACTATAATGTGCAGCGGGCAACCCAATAGTGTTATAATAAATAGGAGGATACATTGCCGAAACTAAAGACCCATAGAGGGGCTGAAAAGAGGTTCAAAAAGACCGCTACCGGTAAGTTCAAGAGAAACAGGGCATACAAAAGCCATCTGTTGACCGGTAAGCCCTCAAAAAGGACACACAGATTAAGGACGTCTGCCATTGTCGACAAGACAAACGAAAAGGCCGTACAAAGAATGCTTCCTTATCTCTAATCCACGCAGGCAGGTGCGACCTGCAGCGACAAGACGCAGGAGTGTGCGGATTTTATGCCCGACCACTCTGAATCACCCCCGTTACGACATAACAAAGACTTTAAAAGAACTTAGGAGGATTTATAGATGCCCAGAGCAAAAGGCGGCTTTAAGACAAGACGCAGGAGAAAAAAGATACTGGATAAGGCAAGCGGCTATTATGGCGGCAAAAGCAGACTCTACAGGGTGGCAGCCGAGGCCGTAGACCATGCACTCTTACATGCCTATAACGACAGAAAAAGAAAGAAGCGCGAGTTCAGAAAACTGTGGATCATCAGGATAAATGCCGCCCTCAGGGCCATCGGCATGACCTACAGTCAGTTCATGGGCGGGCTCAAAAAGGCCAACATAATGCTTGACAGACGCTCCCTGGCCGAGCTGGCCTTTAGCAATCTGAGCGCATTCAACGAAATAGCAAACACGGTAAAGGCATCCGCAGCAGCAGCATAGACAGTGGAAACCAAAGAACACTTGACTCAATACTCGTCGCTTAAGGACCGTTTCCTTGAGGAACTGAGCCTCATTAAAAGCACCGTCGAGTTAAACACCCTCAGGGCCAGGTACATCGGCAAAAACGGTGCCGTAACGGCTGCCCTCAAGACGCTTGCGGGGCTGCCCACCGAGGTGCGCGGCTCCGTCGGTAAATTGATAAATGAAGATAAAACCCTAATTACCACAGCGCTGAAAGAAAAAGAAGACATCCTGAAAAAACAGGAGATCAGCAAAAAGATTGCCTCCGATAAAATAGATATAACACTGCCCGGATATTACAAGAAGGCAGGCGGCAGACACCCCGTAAGCATCGTGATGAAGGAGATCATTGACGTGTTTGTCTCAATGGGCTTCTCTATCGAAGAGGGCCCCGAGGTCGAAACCGATTACTACAACTTTGAGGCCCTGAACATACCCAAGGACCACCCGGCCAGGGATATGCAAGATACCTTCTACATCAGCACGAACCATATCAGCAGGGCAGAGACTTCTCACCGGGATGCAGACGTGCTGTTACGCACACACACCTCCCCCGTCCAGATCCGCGCAATGCAGCGCACCACACCGCCGTTGAGGTTCATTGCCCCGGGGAAGGTCTATCGCTGCGACTCCGATATCACTCACACACCAATGTTTCACCAGATCGAAGGCCTGGTTGTGGATACCAACATATCCTTTGCAAACCTCAAGGCCGTCCTGGAGGGTTTTCTGCAACTCGTCTTTGACCGGAATTTGCCGGTGAGGTTCAGACCCAGCTTCTTCCCATTCACCGAACCGTCAACCGAAGTCGATATAGGATGCTTCTTCTGCGAACAATCTGGATGCCGCATATGCAAGGGGACCGGCTGGATTGAAATCCTCGGCGCCGGTATGGTCAACCCAAAGGTCTTTCAGATGGTCGGATATGACACGGAACGCTACTGTGGTTTTGCCTTCGGAATTGGAATAGAACGGGTCACTATGTTAAAGTACGGAATTGACGACATAAGGCTCTTTTATGAGGGAGACCTTAGATTTTTGCGGCAGTTTTAGATTAACCACAAACATATCGCTTTTAAGGAATAACATTATGCTTCTTTCGTTACAATGGCTGTCTGATTTTATCGATTTGCCCTGTGAATTGGCCGAAAAACCTGCAAAGCTCGCCGATATGCTCACGATGTTCGGGCATGAGGTTGAGGCGGTACGGGAGGCTGAAGGGGATGTCGTACTGGATATAAACATAACGCCAAACAGGGCCGACTGCCTCAGCGTTATAGGCATCGCCCGGGAAATTGCGGCAATAACCGGACATGCGCTAAAGGGATATACACACAACCAAATCACCGGCGAGTTTGATCCCGTCATGGCAGTGGAGATACTTGCCCCGGAGTTGTGTTCTCGCTACACGGGGAGGGTCATAAGCGACATATTTGTAACCGAATCACCTCAGTGGCTTAAAAAACGACTCCAACTGTCGGGTGTACGTTCGATAAACAACGTTGTAGACATCACCAACTACGTCATGCTCGAAAGGGGACAGCCGCTGCATGCCTTTGATCTCTCCACGATAAGCGGCAGGGTCATCAGTGTACGAACGCATTCCAGAGACGTTCGGTTCCACACCCTGGACGGGATCGAAAGAAACATCGCCCCGACAACCCTCGTGGTCTGCGACAAGAAAGGCCCCATTGCCCTTGCCGGCGTTATGGGCGGGCTGCATACCGAAGTCTCCGAAACAACGACAAGCATATTTCTTGAAAGCGCATACTTTAATCCCAACTCCGTCCGCAGGACCTCAAAGACGATGAATCTCAAGTCCGAGTCCTCTTACAGGTTCGAGCGCGGGGTTGACATAGAGGGTGTCCCTGTAGCCCTGGACAGGGCGGCTCAACTGCTCAAAGAACTCTGCGGAGGAAGGATATCCGCGATGATTGACGTCTATCCGGTCGGATATAAACGGCGCGAAATACCACTGACAATCGGAAAACTCAACAAGATAATAGGCACGGAGATCGGACAGGATGAGGTCGAAACAATATTTAAGCGCCTGAAATTTGACATCAGATGCCAAGATGGCAGCCTGATCGTAACCCCACCCTCATACAGAGGCGATATCGAAATGGATGCCGACCTCATGGAAGAAGTCGCCAGGTTGTACGGCTACGAAAATATAACACCAAAAAAACCCGATATGTCTATTGCAATGAACAAAAAAAACAAACGGCTGGAAAATATCGATATCCTGAAAAACACCCTCAGACACGCCGGGTTTACCGAAACCATAAACTATAGCTTTACCTCGGCGGATGCCCTGGATATATTGACCACCCCCGGGCAATCCCCAGACCGTGTCATCGTCAAAAACCCCCTGAGATCAGACCATGCGCTGTTGAGGACATCCATCGTATCCTCCCTGATACGCAACTTCCTGTACAACTTGAACTACGGCCTGAAGGATGTGCATCTCTATGAAATAGGTACCGTGTTTTTCAATAGCGGTGATAAGCTTCCCCTGGAGAGACCCAAACTGGGTGTCCTGGCCTACTACGGCAACGTCAAAAAACTCTGGCACGAAGCAGCAGAGCTGTTTTCCCAGATGAAGGGACTGGTTGAGAGCATACTTAACCAGTTGTTTATTACCCGACAATATGAGCTGATACCATCGAAGGAGTCCTTCCTTATGCCCGGGCTGGCTCTGGATATCAGGCCAAATGGTTCCCAAGAGTCATGTGGTTATGTGGGGCTGTTATCCACGGATGTCATAAGTAAACTGGACGTAAAGACGAGTATTCCAAGGGTGGCAGTCATGGAGGTGTTTCTGGACGTTCTGTTGGGCGCCCAGTCCCAGACAACAAAGTACACCCCCCTCCCAAAATACCCCGGCAGTGAACGAGACATATCGCTGGTGGTTGACAACGACATCACGGCAGGCAAAATCATCAACCTCGTAGAGGAATACCACAACCTCATTGAATCCGTAGAGGTCTTTGACTACTACAGAGGTAACAATCTGCCACAGGATAAAAAGAGCCTAGCATTTCACGTCATATACAGGGCAGCCGACAGAACCCTCACGGATACTGAGATTGACACACTGCACGGAAGTCTTGTAGACTACGTGATGGCAAATACACGTGGTACCTTGCATTAAGGTACCTTGAGAATAAAACCTGATAATTCATAAAACAAAGGACGTAGAGGAATAACACATGGATAAGACCAATAAATCTGAAAAAATACCAAAGGAGCTGGAGGCTTTGCATGATCACATTGCCGGACTGATCGACGACTACTGTCGCAAGCACCTCAATGTCGAATATGCAAAGGTGGCACGCAGTGCCGTTACCGCACTGTGCTGCAACGAGCCATCCCCCGTAACCAAAGGACATATCAACACGTGGGCCTGTGCGATTCTTTACACCCTGTGCTCCGTTAACCGCCTGTTTGAAAAAGAACATGAGCTTCACATCAACGCCTCGGACCTCTGTAATTACTTCGATATAAGTATGAACACTGCCTTGAACAAATCAGGCGTGGTCACGGAGACCCTCCGTATAGATGAAGATGATCCAAACTGGTGCCTGAAAAAACCCAAACCCGAACCCAAACCCGAACCCAAACCCGAACCCGAGGTCAAACCTCGCCCGAAATCCGTGGTCAAAACGGAACCGGAACCTGATGTCAAACCTTATAATAAACCCGCGGAGACAACGCCGGACAAGAAAGAATCAAAAAAACCCGGAACAAAAGGCCGCGGCATTAATAAAGATGAAATAAAGATAGGTGATTGTGTAAGGGTCAAGAAGGGTGTCGTGGACCCTGACTTTGTAGACTCCCCCATTGAGGGATGGTATGGCAGGGTCATAGCGTTCGTGGACGAAGACGTCATTGAATCAGACAATGACAATCCCCTGGTTGATGTAGAGTGGGACAGCTTCACCCTCAGGGGAATGACCGATGACTTCATTGACAGGTGTGATGAGGATGGCCTCGATTGCCTGTCCATGTATCTGCGCATCAACGATATAGAAAAGGCCCGACCAAGAGACACCATGCAAGACGTCAAAGAAGCACAGGACGAAATACACACATACCTGGATGACCCCATAGCCATAAGTCAGTCAAATGAACAGGACAAACGAATACTGGAGATACTTGGCAATAAGGATATATCCGTCCGCGAGGATACGCTGATATGTTACCTGGATTACTTGGAAAAAAACATCTCCCCTCCCCTGCAACTTACAGTAAGTGAGCCGTTTCAGTGGGAAGAGCTTTATATGTCGGGCATTGGCAGGAAAAGAGAATATGATAAGTTAAAAAAGACCAGGCCTGCTTATAAAGATACATTTAAGTTTATTAAAATAGAGAGAGAATTAAACATGGAAGATGGCATACTTGTCAAGGTCCAGAGACTGACCGATAACAAGAAGTTTGTACTTCCGTTGTCAAACCTCCAGGTAGTCGGTAATAAATCGCCTAACTATAGGTTAATAAATGACTATAGCTCCTGGTTTGTAAACAATTGATGACGCGTTGTTTCAGGTAGTATCCACTACCGGTTTTTTTTTATAAACCGCATGTTATTGCTCCGGCTTATCTGGTTGTATTGCGGCTGAGAGACGGACATTCAGGAGGAGAAAAGCCATGTTTTTTGGCAAGTCAAAGGATGAAGCAATCCAAAAGGCCTTTATAAGTCACATCGGCAATACCAACGAGTGTGCACGAGACTTGATTAATCTATGTGACAGCGATACCCCGGCAACCATTACCACAATGATCCAACGAATGCTGGAAAAAGAACATCAAGGAGATAAGTTAACGGAGCATATACACCTGATGCTGGAAAATGCCTTTATCACGAAGATCGATAAGGACGATATAGTCAATCTGGCCAACTACCTTGACGACATTGTGGACAAGATGAAGATCGTGGCACGTCTGTATCACGCCTACCGCATAACCAAAATGCGAGACGAAGGCAAGGAACTGGCCATGATAATCCTCCAGATGGTGCAGATACTACAACAGATGATAAACGGTCTACCAAAACATAACACGGACTCAATAAAAGGTATGGTCTATGAAATAAAGAAATTTGAAGAGTCGGCAGACACCGTCTTATACAAGGCCCTTGAGGCGCTTCATTCCAAGGAATACGACTACAAGGTGGTACTTGAGTGGCGGGATATCTTCAGGGCGCTGGAGGAGACCACCGACTGTTGTGATCGCGTCTGTGGTGTTGTCTCAGCAATCGTCAGAAAGGCCAACTGAGAGGAGATTTTTAGATGTCTTTGTTATTGATATTAGTGTTGTTTTTTGTCCTGGTGGCGGAGTTTATTAACGGTTGGACGGATGCCCCAAACGCCGTTGCAACCGTGATCTCTACTCGTGTGCTCTCTCCATATTCGGCCATCGTAATGGCCTCCGTCCTCAATACCGCCGGGGCATTTGCGGGCACAGCCGTGGCCACTACCATAGGCAAGGGGATAGTCAACATCGACTCCATAAATGTGTTTACCATCCTGGCAGCACTTATAAGCATAGTTATCTGGGGGATACTGTCGGCCCACTACAGTATCCCGATCAGTAAGTCTCATGCGTTGATAGCGGGTCTTGCGGGGGCGGCACTGGCCGAGGCCGGACCGCATGTCCTGTTGTGGGCGGGGTGGAAGAAGGTCCTGATGGGTTTGGTCTTTTCGGGGTTCTTTGGATTTGTGGGCAGCCTGGTACTGGCCAAACTGGTGACAAAGGGGTTTGCCGGCAGTTCTCCGGTCAAGGCGGGAAGGGTATTTAGCTACATGCAGATAGCCTCATCGGGGCTGATGGCATTTGAGCACGGCTCAAACGACGGGCAAAAGTTCATCGGCATCTTCACACTAACCCTGGTGTTGGGCGGTGTGCTGCCAAAGTTCCAGATCATGTGGTGGGTGATACTGATCTGTGCCCTGACCATGGGCATGGGCACCATGGTGGGTGGAAAGAAACTGATCAAGGAGATCGGGATGAAGATGGTAGACCTCAAACCCTGGCAGGGTTTTTGTGCCGAAACCTCCGCGGGCCTTACGATCTCTCTTGCCTCACACCTGGGCATACCCATGAGCACCACTCACGTGGTAACAACCTCAATAATGGGCGTGGGGGCCTCCAGGGGGATGGGTAATGTCAGGTGGGACATTGTTCAGCGGATCGTCACGGCGTGGATGCTCACGTTTCCCATCTGTGGCACGATCTCCTTTATCATCGCATTGATCCTGAAACATATACGTATGGGAGGATAGATATTATGAAGATATGTTTCTTCAGACACTCGCTGCTAAGTCGCGGCGGAGACAAGGTGGATATAGACTATGCCAACTACTTGGTAGAGCAGGGGCATGATGTTACAATCGCTACCAACGTCCTTGATACGGTCTTTGAGGTCAAGGCCGGGATACACAGGATTTCCAGACTAAAGAGCAAGTCCGTTACCATACTCAAGGCGCTGTTGTTTTCCGAATCATACGATGTTGTCATTGCGGACATTGTCATGATGGCGTTCTTTCTGTCATTTAATAACAAAAACAGACTCCTGTATCTTGCCCTGGACTATGATGAGTCCTACTATAAAAGCCCGTTGATGAGGCTGCTCATAAGGGCGGTGTACTTTTACTGTCTCAGAGTGCAGAAAATCCCCACTATAGCATGCTCCGAGGCGTTGGGGCAGGTGCTAAAGCGGCACTTTAAGGCGGATGTGCGGGTGGTGTCAAACGGTGTTGATACGGAGGTGTTTTATCCCGATCCGGAGTACATGTCGCTCAAAGATGGCCGCCCCGTGGTCCTGGTCTTTGGACGCAGCGATTACCGGAAGGGTTTTGACGTGGGCCTACGTGTGCTGGCTCAGTTCAAGGCGGAGATCGATTCCGGTTCCCTGGCGGTCTGGTCGGTGGGAGAGGACTTGGATACGCCGTTTAAGATGCGGCGGTTTGGCTTTGTAACACCCGACAGGATACGCAAGATACTTTCGGCGTCTGACGTCCTGTTGTATCCCTCACGGCATGAGGGGTTGCCGCTGTTTGTGCTTGAGGCCCTGGCCTGCGGTGCTCCCGTGGTGACGACGGAGGCGGCGAACATCCTAACGGATGGCGTGGATGCCATCGTGTGTCCCATTGAGGATGTCAAGTGTCTGACAAAGGGGCTACGAACCGTATTGAATGACAATAACCTCAAGTCCGGTCTGATTGCTAACGGGTTCAATACGGCTAAAAAGTACGCACTCTCACAAAGCAAGAGGCTCTTTGAAAAACACATCCTGACGCTGTTTACGGCATAAGGCACGAAAGAAGAAGGGCGCTCTGTAGCCGGGGTTGGTGCCAGGGCTATCGCATTTGAAATAATTATGATGTTTTTTTGTGCTAAAATAATCACTCTCCAATATGTCAACCAGCCCTTTACGGGGTCAAGGGGTCTGTGACCCCTTGTGAGGGGGTCTGAGGGGGAGCAAAGCTCCCCATTCTTTTTTTTTTTACAGTCAAATGCGATTACCCTGGGGCTGGTGCGACAATTAAGCCGGGAGCGGCTCTCTCCCCCCCACTGATGAATGCTTAATCGTCGGTGACGAGTGTATCGTAGCCTTCTTCGGCGAGGGTCTTGGCGGTGGCTATTGCTGCGGGCTTATCCTTATACCTGCCAACCCGCACCCTGTGAAACGTCCTTGCATTAACGGTGGCCTCCGCGATAAAGACACCTTCGTACTGTAATTGCAGGGCCTTTTTAAGTCTGAGGGCGTTTTGCTTATCCTCAAAGGAGGCTATCTGAACGGTGTAGGAACCCTTAACTAACGTATCGGCAACCTTTATGTACTTGACATACTTGCCGTCCCTGCCCATGTACTCTATCTCAACCACGCCTACACCCTGCCCGATAAGCCCAATCTCCTTGGCCGCCCCATAAGAGAGGTCCAGATCTCTTCCGTCGACAAAGGGGCCCCTGTCGTTGACCACAACCCCGGTTGAAATACCGCTTTGCGGGTTTGTCACGTTGAGCAGCGTCCCAAAAGGGAGGGTCTTGTGTGCCGCCGAGTAGGCGTACATATCATAAATCTCCCCGGAGGCCGTGGGTTTGCCATGAAAGTCAAGCCCGTACCAGGAGGCTATCATGATGCTACTGCCCTGGGGGAGTTTACTTATATCGGGGTGTTTGGTCGGTGGTGTGACGGGCCTCAGGTGCTCATAGCCACGAACCGACCTCTTGACCCTGACCGTCGTCCTGGTGCACCCTGCCAACATAACGCCTAAGAGCAGTATGAGTGTCCACCCTACCACCCACCCCATCCCTGTCCACCTACAGGATGTACCTGCTGAGGTCCTCATCCTTAACAATTAGGACGGATTTTTTTATCCCTTCACTTGTATATTGCACTTCGATGTCCAACCGCATAAATAACGATTATGTCCTTTTCCACCCTATATATGACCCTCCAACTTCCTACTTTTAACTTAAACTCCCCTTTGCGTTGTCCTGAAAGACTCTCTGGTGTTATATTATCAAATTGCTCAGATAGCCATAAAACTTTCTTTACAATTCTTTGTGTTACTTGAATATCAAATTTTTTTAAATCCTCTATTGCTTCTTCAGTCCACTCAACCTCAAGCAAATCTTCTCATTACCTCAGAATGCGATATCCTTTTGGATTGTTTGTTCAGTCTTTGCTCTATTTCAGTTACAAACTCTTCCCTTAACTGTAGCCCTGCATCCGGGTCAACTAAAAATTCAACGACTTTTTGTTCTATCGGATGTTCTGCATCATCAACAGAAATATCTTTAATGTTAGTCACCATGTCCACCTCCTCATCATCTCTATTACAGGATGTACCTGCTGAGGTCCTCATCCTTGACAATATCGGAGAGCTTGAGCCTTACATAGTTGTCGTCTATATAGAGGTTGCCTTTTTCCAGGTCAGGACACTCAAAGGATATATCCTCAAGGAGCTTTTCCATGACGGTGTGCAGGCGTCTGGCTCCGATATTTTCCGTTCTGTCGTTGACGGTTGAGGCGATGCCGGCTATTTCGTCAATGGCGTTTGTCAGAAACTCGATCTCAAAATTCTCAGTGGCCATCAGGGCAACGTACTGCTTGATCAGCGCGTTGCTTGGCTCCGTCAGTATGCGGATGAAGTCTTCCTTACCGAGCGCCTCCAGCTCCACCCTGATGGGAAACCTGCCCTGCAGCTCGGGAATCAAGTCGGACGGTTTTGAGACGTGGAAGGCCCCGGCGGCTATAAACAGTATGTGATCGGTCTTAACGGGTCCGTGTTTGGTGGTAACCGTTGTTCCCTCGACAATGGGCAGGAGGTCCCTCTGGACACCCTCGCGTGAGACATCCGGCCCGTTCGATGAACCACGACCGGCTATCTTGTCTATCTCATCGACAAAGACAATGCCGCTTTGCTCGGTCCTGGTAATGGCCTCCTTGGTGACCTTGTCCATGTCTATCATCTTTCCGGCCTCTTCTTTGATAAGATGCTGGATGGCATCGGGGACCTTCACCTTTTTTCGTTTTGATTTTTCGGGCATAAAGCTGCCAAGCATCTCCTTGAGACTGATCTCGAGGTCTTCCAGGCCGATGTTTGATATGACACCAAATGGCATCACCTTTTCCTTGACTTCGATGTCAACGTACTTGGAGTCCAGTTTGCCTTCTCTTAGTTTTTCTCTGAGTTTTTCGCGTGTTTCGCTATATTTTTGTTTTTCTTCAATTGTCGGCAGGCCGTTTTTGTTAGCCTTGGCCTGTGGTAAAAGTATGTCGAGCATTCTGTCTTCGGCCAGGACCCTGGCACGCTCCTGGATTTTTTCAAAGTGCTCTTCCTTGATCATGTTTATGGCCAGTTCGGTAAGGTCTCGTATCATGGACTCCACATCGCGACCTACATATCCGACCTCGGTAAACTTGGAGGCCTCGACCTTTATAAAAGGCGCACAGGCCAACCTTGCCAACCTCCTGGCAATCTCCGTCTTACCGACACCGGTGGGTCCAATCATTATGATATTCTTGGGCAACACCTCATCCCTAAGAGCCGCCGACAACTGCTGTCGTCGCCACCTGTTGCGCAGGGCTATGGACACGGCCTTTTTTGCCTTATTCTGCCCTATTATGTATTTATCAAGTTCACACACAATCATGCTCGGTGTCAGGTCGTTCATTTCATAATTCCTCAAAAGTTATATTTTTATTTGTGTACACGCAGATATCGGCGGCAATCTCCATAGCGCCTTGAACAATCTCCTTGGCCCCCATAGAGGTATGCTCACAGAGAGCCAAGGCCGCGGCCTCGGCATAAGGTCCGCCCGAACCGATGGTGGCAACCCCTTTATCCGGCTCTATTACGTCCCCATTACCGGAGATTATTAAGGTAATATCTTTATCGGCAACCAACAGCAACGCCTCAAGCCTCCTCAACATCTTATCCGTTCTCCACTCCTTGGCAAGCTCCACGGCAGCGCGTGTCATGTTGCCCCTGTAGGCCTCGAGCTTTCCCTCAAACTTCTCAAACAGTGTAATGGCGTCGGCAGTTGACCCGGCAAAACCGGCCAACACCTTGCCCGAGTACATCTTTCTGACCTTTTTGGCATTGTGTTTTAACACCGTGCTCCCCAAGGTAACCTGTCCGTCACCGGCCATAACGACACCGCTCTTTACTTCTCCAGGACACTCCTGGTTTTTTCTGCGTACACAGATAACCGTCGTACCATGTATCTGAGGTAATCTATCCAACATACACTATCTTAGCAGAAAGTTCACAAAAAAAAATACCACACCCTGGGCAATCGCATGTGAACAAAAATAATGTCTGAACCACGCCTGCAACCGTAGGTAGCAAATTTAACTTTACGGATTAAGAGATTTTCAGGATTAGGTTAAAAAAAAGCATAATGAATGTGTCAATGGCATGAGTCTATATCCTGTAAATCCTTCCATCCGTTTAATCCTGGTTCAGACAATCTCTTAAGGTCAAGCATTTACAACGCATCAAACTTTCTAATGCGATTGCCCTGGTGACTATTATTGATGTTTTCAACGGTTTTAGTTTAGTATAGTAGCATGACATTGTCAAATTAATCTTAAAGCAAGAAACGTTAAAGGGGACAAAGAGTGCAAGAGAGTGAACACAAACTACCAAGGGGATTTATAATCACGACTGCGGAGGCGGCAATCAAGACCCACTGTCGCAGTGATATAGTCGTCATATCATCAACCGCACCGGCATCGGCGGCGGGCGTGTTTACAAAGAACGTGGTAAAGGCCGCCCCCGTGCTCCTGGACATGGAGAGGATCAAAGGAGGGTCGGCCCGGGCCGTTGTCATAAACAGCGGTAACGCAAACGCCTGCACGGACCGGCAGGGCCTGGACAACGCGGTTGAAATCTCCGGCATAGTCTCTGACGCCCTGCACATTGCCAAGGACGAGTGCCTGGTGGCATCCACCGGTGTAATCGGCGTGCAACTTCCGATGTCGAGGATCAAGCCGGCCCTACAAGAGTCACTGGTCAACCCCACCAGCAGGACGTTACTGGATGCGGCCTCGGCAATCATGACAACGGATACCTTCCCCAAGGCCGTTTCCAGAGACATGGAGACAGGCCGCTGCACTGCCACCGTGGCAGCCATCGCAAAGGGGGCCGGCATGATATCCCCGGATATGGCCACGCTTTTGTGTTTTGTCATAACCGACCTGGCCATTGACCACACCGCCCTGCAACTTGCCCTGGTTGAGGCGGTGGATAACACCTTTAACAAGATAACCATTGATGCCGACATGAGCACAAATGACACCGTCCTGGCGTTGGCCAACGGCTTGGCCGGCAACGAGCGAGTGGTTGCACCAGGGGATGGGTTTAATTCCTTCAGGGCGGTGCTTCAGGAGGTCCTAATGGAGCTGGCCGTCATGTGCGTCAAGGATGGCGAGGGTGCCACCAGGTTTGTCACGGTAAAGGTCGTCGGTGCAAGAACCGATGGCGATGCCAACAGACTTGCAAGGAGCGTTGCCAACTCACTATTGGTCAAGACTGCCATATACGGTGGAGATGCCAATTGGGGCAGGATAATGGCCGCCATTGGTTACTCCGGCGTGGAATTTGACCCCGGTGTCGTGGATGTCTATTTTGATGACGTGCTTGTGGTCAAAAACGGTCACGGCGCAAACAACGACTCCTTGGCCTATGAGGTCTTTAACAAAAAGAGCGACCTGATCATCACCATCGATATCAATACAGGGGGCGGCTCTGCCAAGATATTTACTTGCGACCTCACAGAGGACTACGTCAAGATAAACGCACACTACAGGAGCTAAATCAGCATCTACAGCGACAACAGTCCATGCAGTTATTTTATATTTGAGGCACAAAATTTTCAAACAAAACCGTATCCTCTTTATATTTGGCTCTTTCCAACTTTGAGTGGGTAATATTAACAACCCCGCCTATGTATGTTATGTGATGAGCAATAGTAAGCCTTATCATGGTGCCTTTAATCTCTATTGTTTTCGAGGGAAAGCCTATAAAGGATAAATCGGTAGATTGTACCTCCCGCTCCCGTTGGTCGCTAACCGTAGTTGAGTTACCCACAGGAAATGAAAAGGAACCGGGCACGGGCATTTGCAAAAAGTCTGCTAGGGAGTATACAATGAAATCAGTTGATGGCATGAGATTGTTTAAACTGGAAGACAACGGCAAGGATGCCATAGCCAAATTGATTATTGAAATGCAGGAATGCGCCCAAAACGCACCCACCACACTTGGGGATTGGCGTAAAACAAGGGCTATTAACAGAGGTCTTACCTCTTAATAGAGATTAAAACGTTAAGGAGAGTGGCATGCTTGCAAAGAGGATCATACCGTGTCTGGATGTACGGGACGGGCGGGTAGTCAAGGGCGTTAATTTTGTAAATATCAGGGATGCCGGAGACCCCGTTGAAAATGCCATATTCTACGACGGCGAGGGTGCCGATGAGCTGACCTACCTCGACATCACGGCATCGCACGAAAAGCGCAAGATTATCCTTGACGTGGTGGAACGCACTGCGGCTGAGGTTTTTATCCCCCTGACGGTAGGCGGAGGCATCAGCAGCACCGAGGATATAAGGGCGTTGTTAAATGCCGGGTGCGACAAGGTATCGATCAACACGGCTGCCGTCAACAACCCCGACTTTATAAAGAAGGCCTCGGGACGTTTTGGTAGTCAGTGCATAGTGGTGGCCATAGACGCCAAGAGATACACGGGTTCAGCGGCTGTAGAACAAAGACCGCCCCAATGGCTCAAAGACGACTTCAGTCACCTCCGCATAGAACCAGAGACAGCTAAGGACGGTATCCGAAGGTGGGAGGTCTACACGCACGGGGGCAGAAGGCCGGTGGCCATTGATGCCGTTGATTGGGCAGTATATATGCAATCCCTTGGGGCCGGGGAAATCCTGCTTACCAGCATGGACAAAGACGGCACCAAGGGCGGCTATGATATAGAGCTTACAAGGGCGGTGTCCGAAGCCGTGTCGATACCGGTGATCGCCTCCGGAGGGGCCGGGGGATTGGAGCACCTGTTTGAGGCCCTGGACCAGGGCAAGGCCGATGCCGTGTTGGCCGCATCCATATTTCACTTCAGGCAGCACTCCATATCCGAGGCCAAGCAGTATCTGGCCACGAGGGGTGTACCGATGCGTATGTAACCGGTGCAATAGCTCTGATGGAAGCAATTGAAAGACGACGGGTCGTTGTCCTTGCCATTGTAGTGGAGGGGGGATTGCTGCTGTTGGCGGCAGTCTTATCGGGGAGGTTGCGCATAGAGCTGGTCTTTGGCAGTGAGCATCCGTTGCGTGATTGTCTGTTGGCGCTGGCATGGACGATACCTCCGGTGGCAGTGTTTATCCTGTCGCTGTCTGACAGGGCCATGTCCTTGTCGTTTATGGCAAAGATGAGGCAGTTTGTCATACAACACATCAGGACGATGTTTATCGACACAACCCTCGTAGACATCGTGTTTATCTGCATGCTCGCCGGTGCCAGTGAGGAGGCGCTTTTTAGGGGGATCATTCAGGCGAAGTTTGGGATCATCTGGGCGAGTGTTGTCTTTGGTCTCTTGCATTTCATATCACCGGCGTATTTTGTCTTTGCCACGGCAATGGGACTTTATCTGGGATGGGTGTTTGCAATGTATGAAAGTCTGTTTGTCCCAATCCTGATACACTTCCTGTACGACCTCGGTGCCATTGTATACCTTAAATATTACATAAAAGGAGAATAAGAAAAGAAAGAAAGGGTGTGGGTTACTCAGTATATTCAACTGTCTATGTGAATTTTGTAGTTAATTCAATCGAAATCTGCTATAATAGCCGTTATTCTCTTCTTATCCCCTTGCCAGGGGGTGGCTGTTGTCGTAGACGTCGATGAGGTGTTCGATACCGAGGTGCGTGTACTTTTGTGTAGCGGACAGGGATGTGTGTCCCAGGAGTTCGAGGATGGTCATAAGCCCGGCACCGCGCTCCAACAGGTGGGTTGCAAAGGAGTGTCTAATGGTGTGCGGCCCTACGCTGCCATCTTTGCCAATGCCCCTGGCATACTTAACCACTATCCTGTAGATGCTCCTCTCTGTGAGTCTGCCACCTTGTTTGTTTAAAAAGAAGGCTTCCGAGCGAGTCGAGTCCGTCTTGCTTAACATTGCCTGTCGTTGCTTGAGATATAACTCCAGGGCCTTAATGGCATGGGAGCCAATTGGCACAAACCTCTGCTTCTTGCCCTTGCCCCAGACCTTGATGCGCTTAACACTGATGTCGATGTCGTTGACGTTGGCACTTGCAAGCTCACCAACCCTCAATCCGCTTGAGTAGAGCAGCTCCAGGATGGCCCTGTCTCTGATGCCGCGAAAGTCCAGGCCGTTAACCTGCTCGATAAGCTCAAAGACCTCCGCCACGGTGAAGAATTTTGGCAGCGGTCTTGTCGTCTTTGGTGCGTTTGCCAGCCCGGCGGGATTTATCTCTATAGCCCCGGCGCCGTACATGTACTTGAAGAACGCCCTGATGCTGGCAATCCTCCTTGCAATGGTGTTCTTATCCATGCCTTTCTGTGATTGATTGGCGATGTAGCCCCTGATGTCATAGATATCGATCTGTGGCAGGGGGATGTCTTGAAGGAACGCGGCAAACCCTTCCAGGTCATTTTTGTATGCCCGAAGCGTGTGCGGTGAGGCATCCACCTCAACCTCCAGATACCTAAGGAAGTTATCTATTTGCTGCTGCAACAAATCCGCTCCACGACTGTAGTGCGCGTGTAACGATGGCCTGTTTCTTCAGGCTCTTGTCCCTGATGTTTTTCCCAAGGGGTGGCAGTAGGCCAAAATTTATGTTTGAGGGCTGAAAGCCGGCACCCTTGGCAGGTGTGGTTATGTAGGCAAGGAGGGCACCACAGGCGGTATCGGCAGGAGGTTCAATCCGCGGTATGCCGAAGATGTCCAGTGCCGCAAAAATCCCTGCCAGTAACCCCATTGCCGTAGACTCGAGATAGCCCTCAACACCGGTCAACTGCCCGGCAACATAGACAGAGCCGTCGACCTGCGGCAACTTCAGACGCAGAGACCTGTCAAGATACAACGGGGAGTTGATAAACGTGTTGCGATGAATGGAGCCATATCTCAAGAACTCCGCCCCCTGCAGGCCGGGGATCAACCGAAAGACCCTCTGCTGCTGTGGCTGCCTCAGGCGCGTCTGAAAGCCTACCATGTTAAAGGCCGAACGCTGTGCGTTTTCAGCCCTGAGCTGTACCACAGCGTGCATCATCGCCCCCGTTGCGGGGTGCGGCAAACCAACGGGACGCAGGGGGCCAAATCTTAAGGTGTCCCTGCCCCTGAGGGCCATAACCTCAACGGGCATGCAACCTTCAAAGACCTTGATGTCTTCAAAGTCCCTTGCGACAACGCTGTCGGCCTCCGTGAGGGCGTCGTAGAACAGGTTATAGGCCGTCTCATCCATCGGGCAGTTTAGGTAATCGTCCCCGCCCTTGCCGTAGCGAGAGCTGTAATATGCAATGTTGTAGTCAATGGTATCGGCATCTATGATTGGTGCGATGGCATCGTAGAAGTACAGGGAACTCTCCCCGGTGACCTTACCCAGGGCCGCAGCCAGGGCATCCGAGGTCAACGGTCCGGTGGCTATGACAGTCGGAGGTGCAGGCAGTTGCGTGACCTCCCCTGTTACAATCTCTATGCGCGGGTGGTCTTTGAGCTTTTTGGTTATGTAGGCGGCAAACTCATCTCTGTTGACGGCCAAGGCGCTGCCTGCCGGTATGGCAGTGGCACGAGCGGCCTCCATTATGAGGGAGTTGGCCATCGTTAGCTCCGCCTTCAGGAGGCCGTGGGCCGTATCGGCAAGGTCGGAGCGCAGGGAATTGGAACACACAAGCTCCCCCAACAGCCCGCTCTTGTGTGCCGGGGTCAGCTTGGCCGGCCTCATCTCATGGATGGTAACATCCACGCCACGACACGCCGCCTGATACGCCGCCTCAGACCCGGCAAGCCCGCCTCCTATAACGGTTAATCCCAACACGTACGTCTATGATAACATAAAGTGTATAAATTAAGAAGGGTATACCGTTGGGCAGGGCAATCGCATTTGACCGGAAGAAGAAAAGAATGGGGGACTTTGTCCCCCTTTTATGGCGGGGGTGCCTCACCCCCTTGACCCCGTAAAGGGCTATATTGATATTGATTAGGTTGGAAATTGGTATCCTCTTTAAAAAGCATGGTAAAGTTAACTTCATGGCTTCAAGACATGGATTCCTGCTCCCTTCCCTGTTCAAGCCAGGGACATGGTTCAAGCCAGGGACATGTTTCGCAGGAATGACAGTTACAGCCGTTTTCCAATTGTGTCATTCCTGGCTTGACCAGGAATCCAGGATGCGTAACAGCATAGTTACCATGAAATATAAAGAGGATACGGAAATTGGTTATTTTAACATAAAAAACATCATGATTATTTCAAATGCGATTGCCCTGATTGCCCTGGATTATCGTCATTGACAGAGACGGCCTTTTTGGTTTAGTATAAAACTATGAATCTGGATATTAAGTACTCACCTTACGCACAGTGTATAAAGAGGGGGGCGCGGTAACGTCGCTGTGACAGCGGAGCCGCCCTCCTTCTTTCTGTCGAACATCGCTTGAGTAAGAAGCCAAAACAGAAAAGTCCAAAGCCAGGCACCTCCCCGGCAGAGTCTGCCAAAACGCTCATACAGGGTGGAACAACAAAAGCAGTTTTTTTCAGTAATCCATTCTTGCACGTTGTAATTATAGCAGTGGTCGGCCTGCTGATCTATTCCAACACGTTTGATGTGCCGTTTATCTTTGACGACGATTTTAACATAGCCGGCAACCCACTGATAAGAAACCTAAGGCATTTTACCGATAACTCGGCGTTTGATACTGTCGGTGTATCCACGGATATCAAGAACTTTTTCAGGACGCGTCTTATAGGTTATCTATCCCTGGCCATAAACTATAAATTAAACGGCTTGGATGTTACCGGATATCATATCTTCAACCTCGTCGTTCACATCATAAATGCCTGCCTGATCTACCAACTTATTATCTTAATCCTTAATACACCCTTTTTTTCAAGGAACGGCTGCCTTGATACACTTAAAGACGGTCACACACCAAATTCATACGCATTGCCTGGTGCCCTCTTGTTTATAAGCCATCCTGTGGCTACACAGGCGGTTACGTATATCGTCCAGAGGTTTACGTCTCTTGCCACGTTGTTCTATTTGTTATCCGTTGTGATGTATGTCAAGGCCGGGTCTTGCCGACCTCTGCCTACACGTGCCGTGTTCTATGCGTTGTCCGTGACATCGGCGCTCTGTGCCATGAAGACCAAGGAGATAGCATTTACACTGCCCATGGTTATAGTGTTGTGTGAGTTTATGTTTTTCGACGGCGGTGTCAAGAAAAGGCTCGTATACCTGACTCCCATCCTGTTGACACTCCTGGTGATACCGCTCACCCTCATAGACAACAGAGGCCTGCTCTCAGACACTCAGACCATCAACAACTCTATATCCATAGCAAGCTCCCAAGACATCAACAGATGGGACTACCTCATTACACAGTTTCGCGTAGTGGTGACATATATGCGACTGTTGTTTCTACCGGTTCATCAGAACTTCGATTACGACTACCCTATATACGGAACGCTTTTTAATATTGAGATACTTGGCTCCCTGTTTCTCATTCTCTCCGTGATGGTATCGGGCATATGGTTTTTTATTTTATCACACGGGGGGGATGATAAACGCATCTTCAGGTTAGCCGCATTTGGGATATCGTGGTTTTTCCTCTGCCTCTCTGTAGAGTCCGGCATCATACCAATAGCGGATGTTATATTTGAGCACAGGTTGTATCTTCCTATGGTGGGGTTTTCCCTTGTGTTTGTAACCGGATATATAATAGCCGTAAACAAACTCAAGACCGGGTGGATCACAACAACAGCGGTAATCCTTATCACGCTGACCCTGGCCGTGGCAACATATGAGAGAAACGGTGTTTGGCACGACAAGATCACCTTCTGGTTGGACGTTGTCAAAAAGAGTCCAAACAAGGCCCGTCCTCATCTCAACCTTGGGGCCTTTTACGCCGAGGCTGGAGACCTTAACGCGGCCCTGACCCACTATCAAACAGCCCTGAGTCTCAACCCCAATTACCCCGAGGCACATAACAACATCGGCAACATCTACGAAAAACAAGGCGACATCAACGCAGCCATCAGGGCATATCAAACGGCTATAAACCTTCAACCCAAGTACCTTGTGGCCCATAGCAACCTAGGCAACATCCGCTTCAGGCAAGGCCAATATCAAGAAGCGCTCGCGCACTATCAAACAGTCTTGACTCTAAGGCCGGACTACGCCGAGGCTCATTACAACCTCGGCAGTGCTTACGGCATGCTTGGTCGGGACAATGAGGCAATTAAAGAATTCCAGACGGCACTGAGACTCAACCCTGACGACGCAGATGCCCGAAAAAACCTTGAAATATTGATAAACACACAATGACACCGCAACAATCCAAGGCTAATTTGAAAAAGCAAAAAGGTCGTCCCGGCTCAACAGAACCCAGGGAAAAAGCCAAACCGGAAAGAACCCCAAAATCCGCATAATCCCTTAATCCTTCAAATCCTGGTTCAGACAATCTCTATAAGGTCGAGTATTGACAACGCACCAATTTTTATAATGCGATTGCCCTGGCAGGACTACCTCTTTTTTTATACTCACATGATTTATAATATATAGGTGTATGTTATTACTTTATACAGAGTATATCTAAGGAGGCACTAGGGATGTATTTTTTGATTGCGATGTTTATATTGATGTTATCGGTGGGTATTGCCGTCTACTATAAGATGAAGAAGAGAAAGGTTGACTTGATAAGTGAGGTCGAAACACTCAAGGGTAAGGCTCGTCTGTGGTTGGGGCGGGTACAGAAGATGGGTGATAAGTACCACGTAACCGAAAGGGTGGATACCATCAGAAGGAGAATAGACGTATTAAGCAGACAGGGCGTATCCGATGAGCTTTACGAGCTTGAAACACATCTCAAGGAGTGGCGGGCACTGTGCGAAATAATGGAGCAGAGCGTCAATGAGCCTGAGATAAGCGGCCTGAAACGTATCATATATGACCCCATTGCAGGGGCGGTGCTTTCAGAGAACATTTTTGAAACGGTTATACACATTACGACAAAAAACGGCAGCAGAATGTTCATAGAGGTCAACGCCAATACGGCACGACGCTACAAGGAGGAAGGGCCCCGGGCATTTATACATAAGAACAACCTCATCTTTGACACCGAGGTCTGCCGCTGTGGCATCAATGGTTCATCCCAGTTAATGCTCCTGAAAAACTTCTATGAGACATGCTACGATGAAAACGGTTGCCTGATAGACCTGAGCTGGGAGCCCTCAGGCAAGGATAACAAAAACTTAGGACTTCGATAAACCACCCTTGCTTTCAACCTGCTTTATGGCAGCAAGTATTTCTTTGGCAAGGGTGTCGGGTTGGAACTTGGCTGCAAAGGAGTTGGCACCGACCTGCTTGGCCTTATCCATGTTTGTGGGATTGCTCATAGAACTGTGAAGGAGGATGAATAGGTCTTTGAGGTCAGTGTTTGAACGGATCTTTCGCGTAAAGGTAAAGCCGTCTATGCCTGGCATCTCGATGTCACAGATGGTCATGCAGAATCGGTGCTTGGCCTTGGAGTCTGCCTCAAGCTCGGCAAGGGCCTCACTGGCCGAGTTATAACTCTCATACGTAAAACCAAGCTGCTCCAACACTGACTCAATCAGGGCACGGGCCGCCTTGGAGTCGTCTATGACCAGCACGTGATGGCCGCAGAGGATCGAGTCGCCGGCCTGCTTGACGAACTCATCAGATATCTTGGTGTCCATTCCCAGTATCTCAACAAGTATCTTTTCTATGTCCAGTATCTGGATCATATCATTGTTGTCATTATACGCTATTGCCGTGAGGTACCCGCTTTTGCCAAGCACACTGGAGGGACTCTTGACCTCCTCCCAGCTGCGTGTAATAAGGGAATCCGGGTTCTTTATGATAAGCCCCTGTACGTTGTTATTGTATTCGCAGACGATGACGTAACTCAACGTATTTTTAAAGTCCTGTCTATCCATTCCGAGAAATTCACCGATGTCGATCACAATGACGGCCTTGCCACGGAAATCAATCGTACCCTTGACACTCTGGTGAGAATACGGCATCTTGACTACAGAGGAAGGACACTCTATGACCTCTATGATCTTAAAGACGTTGATCCCATAGATTTGGTTATCGCTAAGATAAAAGAGAAGCATCTCCATCTGGTTTGTAAATGCCAGTTGTGTTCGCTGCTGCACTTCCTGAAAGAGGTCTTTTTCCATTAGATTTATTACTCCTTTATAATCGTAATAATAAAAATTAACATATTTTGCACTCTATAAAACAGGGGAGCGATAAACATTTCTCCTTACCCCCTCAGTGCATCTATCATGGCTGCCATATCGGTAACGCTGTTAGTCCTCATAAGAGATGTCCCTACAAGTATGGCATCAACCCCTGCCCTGTCCATTACCGAGGCATCTTCTTTGCCCCTTATCCCGCTCTCACTTACGATAATCCTGTCCTCTGGTATGTCCGGCATAAGTTGCAGGGTTGTTGTGATGTTGACCTGTAAGGTCGTGAGGTCCCTGTTGTTGATGCCTATAACCTTGCACCTGAGATCAATGGCCTGTTGTAGTTCCTTATAGTTATGCACCTCAAACAACACGGCCAGTCCAAGCCCAACTGCAACCTCCATGAGCTCCTCTGCCTGAGCACCGTTTAAGGCCGCGGCTATCAATAAAATGGCATCAGCCCCATGCGCACGTCCCTCATAAACCTGATATTGGTCAAAGATAAAGTCCTTCCTCAGAACAGGGCATGAGACGATCTCTTTAACCGGTCTTATGAAATCAATAGAGCCTTTGAAGTAATCCTCCTCAGTCAGCACGGAGACGGCATCTACCTGCTTGTCTTTATAAACCCCGGCTATTTCATTCAGATCAAACCTCTCTCTGATTATCCCCGACGATGGCGATGCCCTCTTGATTTCGGCTATGACCTTCAGAGGCTGTTGATTCTTTAGGCGCCTGATCGCACCCTCAAAATCACGGCAATCCTCCGACTCACCGACCCGCGCCTTCAACTCTCTAAAGGATATTCGTCTCTTTGAGTCGCTTAATCTATCCTTTTTCTTAGATATAATCTCGCGTAATATACTCATCTAATATAACATACTCACTTAGTGGGCATTTATAGTATTTGGTATGTAGGGGGGGTGTAACCACCCCCCCTAAGCCATCGTGCAATGAGGACTTGAGTCCTCTGCTCTCCCAAACTTGGGATGATTATTTTTTTGCCGGTGCTGCCGCTGGAGCTGCTGCCGGTGCTGCCGCTGGAGCTGCTGCCGGTGCTGCCGCTGGAGCTGCTGCCGGT